>WLEG01000082.1 GCA_009704425.1 Actinomycetota bacterium
CTGGACCTGACCCCGGAGTCGTTGCCCGCGGCGCTGAAGGGCGCCCACGCCCTGATCATTCGTTCGGCGACGCAGGTGACCGCCGAGGTGTTGGAGCAGGCCGACGAGTTGATCGTCGTCGGACGGGCCGGAATCGGATTGGACAACGTCGATGTCGAGGCGGCCACCCGACGCGGTGTGATGGTGGTGAACGCGCCCCAGAGCAACATTGTGTCGGCGGCCGAGCACACCATGGCGCTGTTGATGTCGTCGGCGCGCAACGTGCCCCAGGCACACGCGGCACTGAAGGCCGGACGTTGGGAACGCAGCAAATGGGAAGGTGTCGAGCTGTCCGACAAGACCTTGGGCATCGTCGGTCTCGGTCGCATCGGCAAACTCGTGGCCCAGCGGGCCTTGGCCTTCGGCATGCGCCTGGTGGCCTACGACCCGTTCGTGTCGGCCGACCGCGCGCGCCAGATGAGCGTGGAGATGATGTCGCTCGAGGATCTGATGGCGCAGAGCGACTTCATCACCGTGCATCTGCCCAAGAACAAGGAGACCAAGGGCATCATCGGAACGGACATGTTGAACCGTGCCAAGCCGGATCTGCGCGTCATCAACGTGGCTCGTGGCGGAATCGTCGACGAGGCGGCCCTGGCCGAAGCGGTTCGTTCGGGACGCATCGCCGGTGCGGCGCTCGACGTCTTCGACGTGGAGCCCTGCACCGACAGCCCGTTGTTCGCGCTCGACAACGTGGTGGTCACGCCGCACCTGGGAGCCAGCACCCGCGAGGCCCAGGACAAGGCCGGGGACACCATCGCCGACATGGTGAAGTTGGCGTTGGCCGGAGATTTCGTTCCCTTCGCGGTGAACGTGTCGGCGGCCGAGGCCAACGAAACGTTGCGCCCGTACCTGCCGTTGGCCGAACGACTGGGTCGACTGTTCGCGACACTCGTGGGTTCGGTACCCAAGCAGTTCGAGGTCATCGCCGAGGGTGAGATCGGCCAGTACGACAACCGCATTCTCACGTTGAGCGCGCTGAAGGGATTCTTCGGCGCTCTCAGCGACGAGCCCGTGTCGTACGTGAACGCCCCGCAATTGGCCAAGAACGCCGGCGTGGACGTGCGCGAGACGTCGTCGCGTGATTCGCGCAACTACGTGAACCAGGTGACGCTGAGGTCCGAGGGACACAGCATCGCGGCCACGCTCATCGGACGTCACGGCGAGGCTCGACTGGTGATGATCGAGGATCACGCGACCGACGTGCCCCCGGCGGAGAACATGCTCGTGGTGCGCAACGACGATCGACCCGGTGTGATCGGCTTGGTGGGAACGTTGCTGGGCAACGCCGGTGTGAACATCAGCGACATGGACGTGGGTCGTGCGGCGGTGGCCGGTTCGGCGCTGATGGTGATCGCGCCGTCGGGCCCGGTGCCGGCCGAGGTGCTGCAGCAGTTGCGCGACGCGCCGGGCATCACCAGCGTGCACGCCCTCTCCGCCTAACCCCCACCCCCTTCCATTGGGATCGCGCAGCGGTCATTTTTGGGAGCTCGTTTCCCCAACACGACATGAGAGTTGGGTATGCGCACACCCAATTCTTGTGACTGCATTTCGCAAAGAACTCAATGCTTTGTTCGCTTCTCAAAAAGGAGTCGTTAACTTACGGCAACTCTTGGATACGGGTTGTTCGCGGAAGACCAAGAACCGCATGATGGAGCGCGGCGATCTCATCCGAGTTCTACCGGGGGTGTACCGATCGGCATCCTGGCCCATGGGTCGTGATCAATTGAAGGTCGCGGCGTGCCTCAGGAATCCGGCCGCGGCGTTGGCGTTCACGACCGCAGGGCAAGAGTGGGGATTGCGCAGAATGACAGATCCACGACTCCATGTGCTCGTACCGCACGGGGTGAGTCCCGAGTTGGACGGTGTGGTCGTTCATCGCTGTCGCCGGATCGATGAGATCGATCTTGTGGAGCGACCCGGAGGTCTTCGGGTGACCTCGGTAGCTCGTACCTTGTTCGATGTTGGGGCGATCATCGGCGTTAATCGACTTCGATCAGCGGTGGAGAATGCATTCGACAAAGAAATGGTGACCTTCGATTCGATCGCAGATGCGGTCCAGCGGCTTTACCACCGACGACGGCCCGGATCACTTCAGATTCGCACCGTCATGAATTCGCGTTCGGACTGGTCGACGGCTGTGCAGTCGGAGCTCGAATTGCGCATGCTGGAGGCGTTGCGTCGTGCGGGAATTCCCACGCCGACTCTGCAGCATGTTGTCCGGCTCGGTGACGGAGGCGCCGTGAGATTCGATTTCGCCTGGCCCGACTTGCTGTTGGCTTTGGAAGTCGATCACGCCTTCTGGCACAGCGGAAGTAGCGAATCGACCAAAGACAAGGGCCGTGATCGAAAGTTGGCGGGTCTGGGCTGGCTCACTCTGAGGGTCACTGACGATGACATGAGGTCCGACTTGACTGCGACGGTTCGTGAGATCGGAACCGCCATCGAGGAGCGCCGTGCCCGCATGGGCAAATGAGGGCCCAAAAATGACCGCGCGGCGATCCCAACCGAGGGGGTTTGGGGTCAGGCGAAGGAGCGGATCTGGTCGCGGGTCGTCTCGGCGGCCACTCGCGCCGCCGTGGCCCAATCGGCTCCGTTCGACGCGTACAGGATCGCCCGCGACGAGTTGATCATCATTCCGAATCCGCGACTGTCGCGTCCGGCGGTCACCGTGGCTTCCACGTCGCCACCTTGCGCGCCGATCCCGGGCACCAGCAACGGCATGTCGCCCACGATCGCGCGCACCTTGGCCAACTCGGTGGGGTAGGTCGCACCCACCACCAAGGCCACCTCGCCGAGCGCGCTCCAGCGGTCTCGGGCCATGGTTGCGACACGCTCGTACAACGGTTCACCGTCGACCGTCAGTGACTGCAGATCGCCACTGCCCGGGTTCGACGTGCGACACAGAACGATCACGCCCTTTCCACGATGGGCCAGGAACGGTTCGAGTGAGTCGGTGCCCAGGTATGGGTTCACGGTCACCGCATCGGCTCCGTAGCGAACGAACGCCTCCTCGGCGTACCGCTCGGCGGTGGGTCCGATGTCGCCGCGCTTCGCGTCGAGAATCAGCACGGCCCGCGGGTGACGATCACGAACGTGGGCGCACAGACGTTCCAAATGGTCCTCTGCTCCGAGCGCCGCGAAGTAGGCGATCTGCGGTTTGAACGCGCACACGGCGTGGGCGGTCGCATCCACGATGCCGATGCAGAACTCGAGCACGCCCTCGGGATCGGCGGCCATGGCCGCGGGCATCTTGGCGGGGTCCGGATCCAACCCGACGCACAACATGGACCCACTACCGGCCCATGCCTCGTTCAATTTGTCGTGGAAGCCCACGACGACGTCTCAGCCCTCGACCGTGATGGCGGCGGTGGGGCACAGGTCGGCGGCCTGCTCGACCTTCGCGCGCAGTTCCTCGCCGGGGTTCTCCTGCAGGATGTAGAGGTAGCCGTCGCTGCGAACCTCGAACACCTCCGGGCAGACCTGCACGCAGCTGCCGGTCGAGGCACAGACGTCGAAATCAACCGAGACCTTCATGTCGTTTCCTTCCAACCCGGGACCGCGTATCGCGATCTCGGGAAGAACGATAGTGCCAGCGACACCTTCGGTCGTCAGTCCGCGGAGGACTGATGACGTTCGTGGGCCGACAGCACGGCCCGTAGCGCGGCCGTCACCGTGTTCTCGTCGGTGCCGACACCCCACAAGGTGCGGCCCTCCTCGCCGATGGTCTCCACGTAGGCCACGGCTTGGGCCTCGGAGCCCTTGCCGATGGCGTGCTCGCTGTAGTCGGCCACGTCGAGGGTGGCGCCCAGTCCGGTGCGCATGGCGTTCACGAACGCGTCGATGGGGCCGTTGCCCGCGCCGGTGATGGTGGTGTGCGAACCATCGATGACCAGTTGCGCGGTGATGGTGGTTCGGCCTCCGTCGGTGGACTGACTGCGCATCTCGTGGCTTTCCAACACGAACCGCGGTGCATCGGGAAGGTATTCCGACCGGAACGCGGACCACATGGAGAGCGGACTGACCTCGGTACCCAGATCCTCGGTCATGTGTTGGATGTTCTTCGAGAACTCGATCTGCAGACGACGCGGAAGGTCGAAGCCGTGCTCGGTCTTCATCACGTACGCCACTCCGCCCTTGCCGCTCTGGCTGTTCACGCGGATCACGGCCTCGTACGTGCGACCCAGATGCTTGGGATCCAATGGCAGATACGGGACACCCCAGGTGTCGTACTCCCCGGGCGCGCGACCCGCGTCGGCGGCTTTGCGGTCGATCGTCTCGAAGCCCTTCTTGATGGCATCTTGGTGGCTGCCACTGAACGCCGTGTACACCAGGTCGCCCACGTAGGGGTGACGCGGATGCACGGGCAGGCGATTGCAGTATTCGGCGGTTCGGCGCAGCGCGTCGATGTCGCTGATGTCCAGCTCGGGATCGACGCCGTTCACGAACAGGTTCATGGCCAGATTGATGACGTCCACGTTGCCCGTTCGCTCGCCGTTGCCGAACAGCGTTCCCTCCACGCGATCGGCACCGGCCATCACGCCGAACTCGGCGGCGGCCACCGCGCAGCCGCGGTCGTTGTGCGGGTGCAGGCTGATGACCACCGAATCACGGTTCTTGATGGTGCGGCAGAACCACTCGATCACGTCGCCGTACACGTTGGGGCTGTAGCACTCGACGGTGGCGGGCAGGTTCAGAATGAGGGGCTTGGCCGGCGTGGGCTGAATCACGTCCATCACGGCCTCGCACACCTCGATGGCGTACTCGGGCTCGGTGAGGGTGAAGCTCTCGGGTGAGTACTCGTAGCGGATGTACGAGCCGGGCAGCGTCGCCTCCATGGCCAGACACTTGCGCGCCGCGTTCACCGCGATCTGCTTGATGCCGTCCTTGTCGAGGCTGAACACCACCTCGCGCTGCAGCGGGTTCGTGGAGTTGTAGAAGTGCACGATGGCTTGCTTCACGCCACGCAGCGACTCGTAGGTGCGCTCGATCAACTCGTCGCGACTCTGCACCAGAACCTGGATGGTCACGTCGTCGGGGATCAGGCTTTGTTCGATCAGTTGACGCACGAAGTCGAAGTCGGGTTGCGAGGCCGACGGAAAACCCACCTCGATCTCGGTGAAGCCGATCTTGCACAGTTCGTCGAACATGCGGCGCTTGCGCTCGGGGTCCATGGGGTCGATGAGCGCCTGGTTGCCGTCGCGCAGGTCCACCGAACACCACAGCGGCGCCTTGTCGATCATCTTGTCGGGCCAGGTGCGATCGGGAAGCGAGAGCGGGATGAAGGGGGAGTACTTGGCGAAGGGCATGCGCCCCGCGCCGGCGTTCACGAACTGGGCCGGACCCGTGTTCTTGGTGTTCATGTGGTGCTCCCTTGGGTGGTGTGCTGGTGTGACGAGGCTGATTCGGACAAACAAAAAACCCCGGCGCAGGTGCGCACGGGGCTGACGGCGAACGCGATATGGGGCGTTCGCCCTACATAAGAAGGAGGCCGGTCAGGAACGTCACGCACGTGACCCTACCGACCCGCGTCACGGGCCCGCAACGCATTCACGGCCTCACAAAGCGTTCATGGGTACGACGAAGCCTCGCGAGCCGGAACTCGCGCGGGTTCGGAAGAAACGACGGCGCGGGAGCGCTAGTCGACGGGGACGGCGGTGAGGCTGGCCAGCTCGGCATCGAGCAGCTGAGCCTCCACCTCGGCGATGACCGCCTGCCAGTCGTACCCGATGCCCTTGCCGGGGTAGGCGGGCATCGCGGTGGTACTGGGCGACATATTGACCGTGGTGTGGGTCTGCGAGTTCGCAGGGGTCGAGTTGATGTTCATGGTTCGGACCTCCCGGTGAATATGTCGTGGTTGATGTGGATGCCGTTGCAAACGGACTGCGGAACCATAACGAGTGGCCACCCCCCTGTCTACGCAATATGGTTGATTTTCCGTCCATGTGACAAGCGACACAAATGTGCGGGAATCCCCAGCGTGTCGGGGGTGTTGATGCACGGTGACGAGCAGATGGACTGCTCATGAAGGGAGTCCGACATGGGGTCGGCAATCGAACTGACGCAGGAGAACTTCGAATCCACGATCGAGGGCAACGACATGGTGCTCGTGGACTTTTGGGCCTCGTGGTGCGGCCCGTGCCGCTCGTTCGCCCCGGTCTACGACGCGGTGGCCGCGGCCAACCCCGACGTGGTCTTCGGCAAGGTGGACACCGAGGCTCAGCAGGCCCTGGCCGGCGCCTTCGGCATCCAGTCCATCCCGACGCTCATGATCTTTCGCCAGCAGGTGCTGCTGTACAACCAGCCCGGCGCGTTGCCGCAACACGCCCTCGAGGACCTGGTGGGCAAGGCCCGTGCCCTCGACATGGACGCCGTGAAGGCCGAGATCGCCGCCCAGGAGGCCGGGCAATCCTGACGCTCGGGGCTCGATCCGGCGGCTCCGATCAGTGAGTTTCCGAAGTGGGGCGAATACTGTAGAGTCTACTTGTCGCTACCGCCAGCGACCCGCAACCCGGATGGCTCGAGTCTCACCGCTCGCCTCCGGGTTGTTGCGTTGGAGAACGGATGCGAATGGGTGGTCGCCTACGGTGAGCCCATGGCAACCGTCAGCGGTCTCTCGCAACTCGATCCTTCCGAAGCCGGATTCAGCACCGAGCGTCTGAACCGACTGAGCGGTCATTTCGGCCGCTTGGTCGACGATGGCCGCCTGGCCGGTTGGCACATCAGCGTGAACCGCGACGGGCACAACGTCTTCGACACCAAGTACGGCATGGCCGACATCGAGGCCTCCCGCCCGGTGGCCGACGACACTGTCTGGCGCATCTATTCCATGTCGAAGCCGATAACCGCCATCGCCGCACTCATGTTGTGGGAGGAAGGCGCATTCGAACTGAAGGATCCGGTGAGTAACTTCATCCCCGAGTTCGCCGACACCAAGGTGTGGCGCGCCGGATCCGAGACGAATCCGCAATTGGAGCCCATCACCGAGGTGATGCAGTTGTGGCATTTGTTCACGCACACCGCCGGACTCACCTACGGGTTCATGTTCGCGCATCCCGT
The DNA here is from genome assembly GCA_009704425.1 of Actinomycetota bacterium. Classification (GTDB taxonomy): domain Bacteria; phylum Actinomycetota; class Acidimicrobiia; order Acidimicrobiales; family Ilumatobacteraceae; genus Casp-actino8. The sequence continues at coordinate 7,099 of WLEG01000082.1, forward strand.
GGACGCGATCTATCGGCGTAGTGGCATGGAATGGGGATGGCCCAAGGGCAAGAACCTCGAAGAGGTGTGTCAGCACCTCGCGTCGTTGCCCTTGGTGTTCCAACCCGGAACCGAGTGGAACTACTCGACGTCCATCGACGTTCTCGGACGGGTGGTCGAGGTGGCCAGCGGCATGCGACTGCGCGACTTCATGCAACAGCGCATCTTCGATCCGCTCGGCATGACCGACACCGAGTGGTTCGTGCCCGAGAGCAAGGTCGAGCGTCTGGCGGGGCTGTACGGCAAGTTGCCCGGTGTCGACAAAGCCGTGCGTTTGGGCACCGCCGGCCAGGGTGCGCTCATCGAACCTCCGGGAGAGTTCGGCGGTGGTGGTCTGGTGTCCACGATGGCCGACTACGTGAAGTTCGCCGAGTTCCTGCGTCGTGGCGGAGAAGTGAACGGAACACATCTGTTGTCGCCGCGAACCATCGA
>WLEG01000083.1 GCA_009704425.1 Actinomycetota bacterium
AGACACATCGATCCACCACGACGCGCCAGATCGACCGCGCTCTGGACGGCGAAGGGTCGTCCGACGCATTCGTACACGATGTCGGCTCCCAGACCGTGCGTGAGTTCCTTCACCAGCTCGTCGGCCGGACTCCCCGGCTCGACCACGTGATGGGCTCCGAGTTCACGGGCCAACGACCGACGTCGCTCGTTGGGTTCGACCACGATCACCACGCCGGCTCCGGCGGCTCGCACCCACTGCATGGTTCCCAGTCCGATGGGACCCGCGCCCTGCACCACCGCGACGTCACCGAGTCGGACGCCACTGCGACGCACCGCGTGAAACGAGACGGTGGTCGGTTCGACCTGTGCCGCCTGCTCGTCGGACAGAGCGGAGTGGGCCTTCACCACGCGTGATGCCGCCACCGCGATGCGAGGAGCGAATCCCCCGTGCGGTGGTGCACCCGACTCGCGACCCAACGCCGACAGAAAGGACACGGTGCAACGATCCGACTGACCGGCGCGACAGGGCGCGCACCGACCACAGGCCGGAGCGATCGCCACCACGACCCGGTCGCCGTCGCGGAGACCCTTCACGTCGGCGCCGACCGCCGACACGTGGCCCACCCACTCGTGGCCGCAGATCGCCGGGTTGTAGGGCTGCCCGCTCTGGTACGCGTGCACGTCGGTGCCGCACACTCCGCAATACGAGACGTCGACCACCACGCCGTTCGCGGCGGGCGTCGGTTCCGGGAACTCCACCATCTCCAGCGAACCCTTGCCGGTGATCAATGCCGCGAACATGCGCCCTCCCCCGTCGACACGACTCCGACACTACGACAGCGAATCGCGGAGACACGAACGCCTACAGTCGTTCCATGAGCCTCATCGCCATCGAAGCATCGATCACCCTCAACGACGCGAGCGTGCGCGACGCCGCCGTCGCCGAATCGGCCCGTTTCCAGAAGGCCACCCGCGACGAGGAGCCCGGTTGCCTCGTCTATTGCTTCGCCGCCGATCCGTGCGCACCCGACCACATCCAGGTCTACGAACTGTGGGCCGACGAGACGTCGCTCGCCGCCCACTTCGACCACCCGAACTACCACAACATGCGCGACATGCTCGGCCGGTACGGACTGAAGTCCGCCGTGAGTCGCAAGTTGCGCATCGACAAGACCGCTCCGGTGTACGGACCGGACTTCAAAGCCAGCGCTTCGTTCGACTGAACCGGTCCTGGCGGCGCGCCGTCGCGATCGCTCAGCCCTCGGGAACGAGGAAAGGTTCGAGTTCCGAGACGTCGCGGCCGTCGGCGACCAGTCCTTCGCGGATGAAGCGGTCGATGTGACGGTGGATGAGACGCATGCGGGCCTCCTGATACAGACCCATGCTCACGCCCTTCTTCGCCCGCTTGGCGGTCATCTTCAGACCCAACTGGACCTTCGGGAGGTTCTCCATGTCCTGCTCGAACACGTCGGCGAGACCACCCATGCCCTGCGCCTCGCGCCACGACTGCTCGAGGCGCAACACCTGCATCGGTGCGGGCTCGGGACGCTCCTGCCCGTCGGGCACCGGAAGCATGCGCAACACGTCCATGTAACAGGTGTCCGCCGTGGGTCCGGGTCGCCAGCGATACGTGAGCGACTGTCCGACACCGGCCCACGGGGCGAAGGCGGGGAACAAGTGGTACAGGTGCGCGTCGAGAATCTCCGAGTCCGACACCTCCGAGAGATTCACCGCGAGCGACTGACCCATCATCGTGCGGAACAGCTCGGCCACCACCTCGCGGGCCGTGCGTCCGTCGGGCACCTCCACCGATCCCCGAATGGCTCGCGCCGAGAACTGGAGGTACGCGTCGGCGATCTGTTGCTCGGACAACGGCCCGAGATGCGGACTCTTGACCCCGAACCCGTTCACGAAACGCGTGACGTACGGTGAGTCCTCCCAGATGGAGTACTCGCTGTTCGCGTCGCCGGCGAATTCGAGAATCTGCGGATGCGTGGCGATGACGTGATAACCCTCGGCGAACGCCTCCATGCACACCTTCCAGTTGGCGGGCACCTCCTTCACCGCGTGGAACGCCTTGTACCTCTTCTCCATCTGGAAGTCGCGTCCGAAGTGTTCGATCAACTTGGCGGCCACCGTCTCGAAGGAGGGAGCGTCGGGGTCGAGGTTCACGAACACGAAGCCCGCCCATTCGGCCACCTGCGCCTGGGGCAAACACGACTCCGGCTGATTCCACACCTGCGGGAAGTCCCACTCGGCGGGAAGCTCGGTCAACTGGCCGTCGAGATCCCAACGCCAACCGTGGAAGGGACAACGGAACGACGCCACACGGCCGGACTCGGTGCGCAACTTCGTTCCGCGGTGCAGGCACGAGTTGTGATACGCCCGGATCGAACCGTCCTTCGTCCGCGTCACCAGCACGGACTGATCGGCCACGTCGTACACCACGTGGTCTCCGGGTTGGATGAGTTCGTCGACGGTGCAGGCCATCTGCCACGTGCGCGTCCAGAGGTACTCGTTCTCGAGGGCGGCGAAGTCGTTCGACGTGTAACGCACCTTCGGGATGTCCGCGCTCCCCTGCGGCACGTACGAATGGTCCTTCAAGGACTCGGGCACGCGACGCGTGTCGGCCGCCAGAAGATCCTGCACGCTGGGCCCGCTACTGCGCGCCGAGCCGATGCCCTCGTCGATGGTCGTCATCTACTGCCCCTTCTCGAACAACGCCTTTGCCGAAACGTAATCGGCCTTGCCGTTGGGTGCGCGCGGAACGGTGGGCACGAAGACCAATTGCTTGGGGACCTTGTAACTGGACAGCTTCGTCTTGGTGTGGGCGATCACCGCGTCGGCGGTGGGCTGGGCGCGACCGGGTGCGACCGAGGCCACCCCCACCACGCGCTGGCCGTATTTCTCGTCGGACACACCGAACACCAGACAGTCGGCCAGATCGGGATGGGTCTTGACCGCCTCCTCCACCTCTTCGGGGAAGACCTTCTCGCCGGCGGTGTTGATGCAGTTCGAGCCGCGACCGAGAAGGGTGATCGTGCCGTCGGCCTCCACGACCGCCATGTCCCCCGGGAAGCTGTACCGCACACCGGCCACCTCGCGGAACGTGCGCGCGGACTTCTCGGGGTCCTTGTAGTAGCCGATCGGGATGCCCGGCCCACTCACGCCCACCATGCCCTGCTCACCGGAGCCCGGAACCACTTCGAGTCCCGTGTCGAGGTTGATGACCTTCGTGGTGGGCATCGCCCCGAACTTCGCGGTGGTGTTCACGTTGGCCTTGGTGGCCATCGTCTGACCCATGCCTCCCTCGCTCGAACCCAGGATGTCCATCACGGCCGCGCCGGGAATGTGCTCGAACATCTCCGCCTTCACTTCGGCCGAGAACATCGCACCGGTCGACACGATCGTGGTGATGGACGATGTGTCGAACGGTCGCCCGCTGTCGGCCTGCGTGCGGAGCGCCTGCACCATGGGGCGCGCGAACGCGTCGCCGACGATCACCAACGTGCTGATGCGATGCCGTTCGACGGCGCGGAACAACTCGGCGGCGTCGAAACTGCGTCCCTCGAGAAGGACCACCTTGCCGGCCACCAGATGCGGCAACAAACCACCCAACCACACGCCCGTGCCGTGCATGAGCGGACAACACGGCACGGCGACCGGCTGCCCCAGACCATGGACCATCTTGGCCATGCCGGTCACCTCGGCCACCGACTCAACCGGCGGACGCCCCATCGGTGCGGTGTAGAAGCCCAGGAAACCCGCGGTGAAGTTACCCATCGCGTACATCACGCCCTTGGGCATACCCGTGGTGCCGCCGGTGTAGAGCATGTACAGATCGTCGAGACCGCGATCGATGCGCGGGGCGGGATCGTGCCGTGCGATGACCTCGTCCCACGCCAACGCACCGTCGATATCGGCCGACGGACCGTCGGCGACCTCGATGAGCAGACGAAGCTTCGGAAGACGATCCTTCACGCGCGCGATGCGGTCTCCGAGGCTGGAATGGAAGACGACCGCTTCGCAATCGGCGTTGTCGAGGAGGTACAGGAGTTCGTCGTCGAGGTATCGGTAGTTCACGTTCACCGGAGTGATGCGCTGCTTGAACGAGGCGAACTGGGTGATCAGGTACTCGGGGCAGTTGTACATGAACATGCCCACCTTGGATTCACGAGCGAGACCGTTCGCCGTGAGTGCCGACGCCAGACGCGACGCGTCGGCGTCGTACTGCCCCCATGTGATCTCGCGATCCCCGTACGCGATCGCGACCGCGGTCGGAAACTCGTCGGCGTGCGCCTCGAAGATGTTCGGATACGTCAACATGTCGAAACCCCCCGTCTCGTGCGAGCGACCGGCGATCGCCCGCACACTTCCCCCTGCATGTCCCGAGGTCATGCTGTCACCTCGGTACTGGACCAAACTAACCCAACGGTCAATAATGGTCCCGTCACCGAATGCGGTAGCCCACGTGGTCGATCGACGCGAACGTCGATGAGCTGCGGACGGGGCCGCGTCGGATCGAGGGGGAAAGAAATGATCGAATCGAGCGTCATGCCGGCGAGGTTGGAGGCGTTCCTCGCCGAACACGCCGGACAAAAGGCCACCGTCACCGGATACGAGCCCATGACCGGCGGCTACAGCCGACTCATGGCCCTGGCCACCGTCCAGTGGGCCGACGGAAGCACCGAGAAGCTGGTTCTTCGTGGCGATCCGCCGCCCGGCAAATCCATGATGGACACCGATCGGTCCACCGAATGGGAGTTGCTCAGCGCGCTCGGACGCGCGAACAGCATTCCGATGCCCGCCGCCCGCTACTTCGATCCGACCGGAGACCGACTGGGCACGAAGTGCATCATTCTCGACTTCGTCGAAGGTCGCTCGTTGCAGTCCCACCTCAACGATTGCACCGACGGGAACTACGGACGACACACGTTCGACCTGGTCGACACCATGGCCCGTGTGCATTCGATCGATCCCGACGACGTCGGAGCGGCGATCGCGCGTCCGAGCGATTGGGAGTCCTACATCAGTGGCTTGATCGACCGCTTCCGTCAGGCCGATCGCGCCCACGTGGAATCCAATCCGTTCCTGCGTTACGTGGCCGAGTGGCTCGACGCGAACAAGCCCGCACCACTGCCCTTGCGCATCGTCCACTCCGACTTCCAGCCGGCCAACATCATGGTCACCCCCGACGGCGGTCATCGGGTCATCGATTGGGAGCTCACGCACATCGGCGACCCCCGTGAGGATCTGGGTTACTACGCGGTGTATTCGGCGTCTTCGGGGCCGAGCCTCATCATGAGCGATCCCCTCGCGTTCCTCGCCCGCTACCGGGAGCGAACCGGGTTCGGCGAGGACGCCGTCAATCTGGGGACCCTCGCGTACTTCTCGTCGTTGGCCGCCATCTCGGTGTACGCCCAGATCCTGGGCGGAGCCGGCGCCATGTCGCGCGGTCTCAACACGGGAATCATGACGACGTACACGATCAACGCCCTCACCATCGGCCACGCGAACTTCATGGGCGCGTGCTTGGCCCCCGCACTCTGAACCGGAGACGAACATGTTGTCGAAACCAACCACACAGCAGATCATCCTGGATTGCCGTCGGGAGCTCCTCGAGACCGTCGATCCCGCCGTCTCCGATCCGGCGGTGAAGGTGGCGATCCAGATGCTCGAGAACGTTCTGCGCAACTGTGCCGAACGCGCCGCGCACGAGATCGCATGGATGCGCGAGGAGTCGGACCTGATGATGGCGTTCGCGCGTGACGTGCGGGACACGCTCGGGTCGTCGACGTCACTCGACACGGCGATCTCCGCGTACGAATCGGGAGACAACCACACCCTCGACCTCGACGCGGTGAGCGATTCCTACGGCCGGGCCGGAGAGTGCCTCTCGGTGGCGCTCGAGAGCGTGTTCGCCGCGGGACACGACCCGTTGCACCTGCGCGGACGCGAGATCCTCGCGCTCCGCCTGGCCCACGAGGACGCCATCAAGGGCGACTGGGGATTCGTCGGACGCGGTTGACCATCTCATGACCCTCCGACTGCAGGTGGTCACCGGCGGGCATCCGTTCGAGGCCCGGGAGTTCTTCGAGGTCTTCGACCGACTCGCCGAGTCCGAGGATCTCGTGTGGGCCCCGACCACGACACCCACGATCCCCGACCGGGATCCGCCCGACGTCGTGTTGTTCTACGACATGCCCGGCCTGCGATTCACCGGTGGCGGGGATCAGCCCGTGATCTTCCCGGAACCGACGCCCGACCAGCGTCGCGTCTTCGACGAACTGCAACGACTCGGTATCGGGATGGTCTTCATGCATCACGCGGTGGCCTCATGGCCGGCGTGGGACGGCTTCGCCGAATTGGTGGGCGCCCGCTTCCACTACCAGCCCGCGACCCTGCGCGGGGTGGACTATCCGGATTCTGGTTACGTGTTCGACGTGACCCACACGGTCGAGGTGATCGACACCACCCACCCGATCTGCGAGGGCCTCGACGGGTCCTTCGAACTGACCGACGAGCTGTACTGCTTTCCGGTGTTCGCAGACGACGTCGTGCCCGTCATGCGCACCCGCTTCCCCGTGGACGATGCGGGGCGCTTCTTCTCCGCCGATCAGGCGATCCGCGGCCGACGCGACAGCAACGAGGGGTGGACTCACCCGGCCGGCAGCGACCTGGTGGCGTGGGTGAAGCGCGCCGGTAACTCTCGGCTGGCCTATCTGCAGTTCGGGGACGGGCCGGTCACGTACGGGGATGCGAACTTCCGCCGGATCCTTCGCAACACCATCCTCTGGTCCGCCTCCCCCTAACCAACCACTTTGCGACAATTTGTCGCTTTGTGTACATGGCTCGTGTACACAAAGCGACAAATTGTCGCATTTTGGTATTTGGGGGGTGGTTAGGACCAGGTGTTCCAGCGGACGAACTTCTCCGCCGGCACGCGGGACGCCAGCTTGAAATCCGTCCCCACCGTGTACGCGATCGGGAACAGTCCCGCCTGCGTGTACTTGTCGAACGGGATTCCCAACAATTCGGCGGCCTCGCGCTCGTTCGGGAGGTGCAACGTGGTCCACGCCGAACCCAGACCCCGCTCGCGCAGAGCCAACATGAAGCTCCACACGGCCGGCAGCAGCGATCCCCAGGCCGACGCCTGTCCGAACGTGGGCGTTCCGGCGTCCAGTCGGCCCGCGATCAACGGGATCATCAGAACCGGTACCTGATCCAGCACTTGGGCCAGATGCATCGACGAGTCCACGATTCGTTCTCCCTGGGCATCGCGCTTGGGTCGATTCGGGTCGTTCACGTACGGGTAGTAGTTGGCGCGATACATCTCGGCCAGCGCCGTCTTCTTCGCCTGATCCTCGACGAAGAGCCAGCGCCAACCCTGCATGTTCGAACCGGTCGGAGCCTGATGGGCGATCTCGACGCA
>WLEG01000084.1 GCA_009704425.1 Actinomycetota bacterium
TCGGTCGCCTGGCCTTCGGCTGCTGGCGCATGACCGATCCCGATGTCGGGTTCAACGCCGAACTGGTGGAGCGGGCGGTCGAACGGGGGATGAACCTGATCGATCAGGCGGACGTGTACGGCTTCGATTGGGGTGGTGCGGGTTTCGGAACCTGCGAGGAGATGCTCGGACGCGTGTTCGCGTCGCGGCCCGGATTGCGCGAGCGGGTGGTGCTGGCGAGCAAGGGTGGTATCCGTCCCGGGGTTCCCTACGACAGTTCAGCGGCGTACCTGACGGCGGCCTGCGAGGCGTCGTTGTCGCGCATGGGCGCGGACGTGATCGACCTGTACCAGATCCATCGCCCCGATTCCTTCACGCACCCGTCGGAGGTGGCCGAGGCGATGGTCTCGTTGCGTGACCGCGGTTTGGTGCGTGAATTCGGGGTGTCGAATCACACGGTGTCCCAGACCCGTGCGTTGCAGTCGCACCTGCCGTTTCCCCTGGCCACCACACAACCGCAGTTCTCGGCGGCGCATCTCGACCCGATGTCCGACGGAACCCTCGATCTGTGCACCGAGAGCGGCATGGTGCCCTTGGCATGGAGTCCGTTGGCCGGAGGTCGGGTGATGCGAGCCGAGGGAGTTCGGCCGGAACTGGTGGACGTGCTCGACGAATTGGCCGAGCGCGAGGGAGTAGGTCGAGATGCCGTGTCCGTGGCCTTCGTGTTGCGTCACCCCAGTGTTCCGGTGGCCATCGTGGGAACGCAGAACATCGCCCATCTGGAGTCCGTCGCCTCGGCGGTCGACGTGTCCCTGTCGCGCGCGGATCTGTACCGCATCGTCGAGGCCTCCACGGGGGAGCGGTTGCCGTGACGGTCCTCGGCCCGTGCGAGGTGAGCTGGTTCGCCGCTCTGTGCGACGACGACTACGAGCAACTGGGAGATCCCAACGCCGACCTCCTGAGCTCGTGGGATCATTGCTCACGCATCGTGGAGACGGCCGAACGCCTGGGTTTCGACAACATCCTGTTGCCGTCGGGATACGCCCTCGGGATCGATTCGGTGGCGTTCGCCGCCGGCATCGCGGGTCGAACCTCGACGATTCGCCTGTTGGTGGCGGTGCGGTGCGGAGAGATGTGGGTGCCACAGTTGGCGCGCCAGATGGCCACCCTGGATCGGATGCTGGACGGACGCCTGACCGTCAACATCATCTCCTCGGAGATGCCCGGCGAGAACCTCGACGGTGAGCCCCGTTACCGGCGAACCGCCGAGACCATGCGCGTGTTGCGGTCACTGTTGAACGGTGAGTCGGTGCGACACGAGGGGGAGTTCGTGAACCTCGAAATCGATCCGCCCCGCGTGCGCACGGTGAGCGGTGCCAGTCCGTTGTTGTACTTCGGTGGGTTGAGCGAACCGGCCCGCGAGGTGGCCGCGCGCGAGGCCGACGTGTATCTGATGTGGCCCGACACCAAGGAGCGCATCGCCGACTTGATCGCCGACATGACGGCCCGCGCGGCGCGCCACGGTCGCATTTTGCGTTTCGGATATCGCGCCCACGTGGTGGTGCGCGAGACCGAGGACGAGGCCCGACGGGCCGCGGACCACATCGTGGCCGCCCTCGACGACGAGGTGGGCGCGGCGATTCGGGCCCGTTCGTTGGACAGTGAATCGGTGGGGGTGCGGCGGCAGGCCGAATTGCGGGTCTCGTCGTCGGACGACGGCTACGTGGAACCCCATCTGTGGACCGGAATCGGTCGCGGTCGCAGCGGCTGTGGTGCGGCCATCGTGGGAGACCACGCTCAGGTGCTGGAAAAGTTGAACGACTATCGGCGCATGGGAATCGACGCGTTCATACTGTCGGGCTACCCGCACCGGGACGAGTGTGAGCGCTTCGGAACGTTGGTGTTGCCACATCTCGATCACGCCCAGCTGTCGGCGTAGAAACGCGAACCGTCACTAGTGTCGGCGGTGACGGACGGAGACCCGATGAACGCACAACGACGCCGCAACATCGCCCTGGTGGCCCACGATCACAAGAAGGCCGCGCTCATCGAATGGGCACGCATCAACAAGGACACGCTGGCTCATCACGATCTGGTGGCCACCGGCACGACCGGCAAGATGCTCGGAGAACAGGTGGGCCTGAACGTGCGTTGTCTGCGCAGCGGGCCCCTCGGAGGCGATCAGCAGTTGGGTGCGTTGATCTGCGAGGACCAGGTGGACATGTTGGTGTTCTTCTGGGATCCGCTGGAACCCCAGCCCCACGATCCCGACGTGCGAGCCCTGTTGCGTATCGCGGTGGTGTACGACACGCCCACGGCGTGCAATCGGGCGACCGCGGACTATCTGATCTCGTCGCCGTTGTTCGCCGCCTGAGTAGCGACGAACGGGCGGGTGTCAGGGCTCGACCACGATCCAGCCCCGGCTCTGCAGTTCGGCGGCCAACACCGAGTCGGGGAGGGCGCGGGCGGCTTTTTCGTGCGCGGTGAGTCGCTGTGGCGACGGTTTGATCGGTGCGGGTTCGCTCTCGCGGGTGGACGCGATGGCTTCCTCGAACTCGGCCTCGGCGCGCAATTGGCTGATGAAGTCGTCGGCCTCTTGTCGCGTGAACCGACCGGCCGCTTGGCGCTGATTGAACTGCAACGGCCCGCGGGCGTCACGGAAATCGGAGTGGCCGGCGGCCTGCAACAATTCGAGGAGTTCGTTCAGTTGTTGCTTGGAAGCCGGGGGTCCGGCTGATTGTCCGAAGGCCATGCGCCAGTCTCGTTCAGGGGTGTGGCGGGGCGGGGGATGGCTCGTCGGTGGCGAAGACGAAGGAGTTGCGCAGTCGGGCGACCACGCGCGCCCCGACGCGGTACGTGCACTCCAAGTGGGCCACATGATGCTGGTCGTGGCGACCCCGTCGGGTGATGCGTCCGATGCGCGAGCGCAGTTCCACCACCTCACCGTCGACGACGGGTGCGACGAGGGCGATGTCGGCCGACACCTGGAGCCAGCGGCCGGACGACGTCGGGCGACCGTCGAAGTCGATGTTGCCCATGATGACGGCGTTGGACGCCGTTCCCAGCCACGCCGGGTGGGCCCAACCGCGTCGTTGCCACTCGGGGGCATCGGGTTGGCCGTCGAGGAACGCCAGGTCGCGCGCCGCGTCGAAGGTGAACGTCAGCGGGGGCATGGTGGCGCCGTCCAGGTCGGTGGCCCGTGGGGCGAGCAGCGGGGACCGGGGGACGACATCGCGGACGTCGACGAGGGGTTCGCCGTCGGCGCTCGCCGTGAGGGTGGCCGTTCCCGCGACACAGACCCGACCCTGTGCGTCGCGATACGTCGTCGACACGAGTCCCGAGGCATCAGACTCCTCGGTCATGAGATGCTGGCCGCCCGCGATGGCGCGCGAGAAGGTGGCGTGCAGGAAACCCGAACGCATCCATTGCTCGCCCCAGGTGGCCACGGGACGTTCGGTCAGCCAGCCGAGAACGGCCATGCCCATGATGTGATCGCCGAGGGGCCCGGGTGTTTCGGTTCCGTGCGGGAAGGGCCGCAACGGAAGTTGTCGTGCGATGAACGTGGTCACCGAACGAGCAGTCCGTACACGACGTCGGGAACCTCTCGTGTCAGCGACGCGCGGTGTGGGCTCGCTCGAGGTCGATGACCTCGGCCTGATGGTTGGTCTGCACCGCTCCCGCCACGCTTTCCATGGCGTCGATGAACTCCTCGACGTCGTTGGAGTCACCGCCGATGAGCCACACCACCTGCTCGCCATCGCTGTCGGCCGGATCGCGCAACATGACGCCCTCCACCTCGAACTGGTCCACGGTGATCTCGTCGGCATCGGCCGACACCGGGGCGACGATGGCCATTTCCACGATGGTCTCGGGGTCGAAGTCGCGCAGGATGTCGATGAGCTCGGCGACGTTCACGTGCACATTGTGTCACGGACCCGGAACGGATTCGTGGAACCGGCCGTCAGCCCTCGCCGACCCAAACCGGGGCGCGTTCGAGGAGGAAGAGGCTGACGTCGCCGCACTTCTCCAGAATGCGACAGAACGCGCTGTCGTCGTTGACGTAGACATCGGCGAGCGACACCGACAGTCGGGCCACGATCGAGAGGCGTCGTTCGGGGGCATCGATCACCGAGGCCGTGGAATCGATGGCCGACAGCTCCAAGGGCAACTCGGTGCCACCGAGTCCGGCCAGTTCGGTGGCCAGCACCAGCAGATCGGGCGGACGCGAGAGCGGAGGCAACGCCCAGGTGAACAGGAGCGGGAACTCGTAACCCGTGGGCGGATCGGCGTCGGGATCATCGTGCTTGGCCATCTCGTCCTCGAACCCCAACAAGGCGCGCGGGTCCACCTCGAGCGAGAGATGCAGATCGATGGGGCCGTCGCAGGCCTCCTCGGGATGCAGATCGACCTCCCAGAGTTGGCGCAACGAGTAGGTCTCGACGAAATGGCGCTCGTCGTGCACGTGGAACCCGTGGTCGACGGCGTGGCTCTTCATGTCGGAAACGAATCCGGCCACATCGATGAATGCCATGTCACTCGACACTACTCTCGACCCCGTGTCGCCGGAGTCCCTGCTGGAGTTGTTCCATGAGATCGCCGATGCGGTCGGGGTCCGGCTGTCGGGCGTGACCGATTGGGGGCCGTCGGGGTTGCGCGACAGCCAGTACGCCGCCGATCTGCTGGCCGACGATGAGGTGCTGAGACGGCTTCGTATCGCGGGTTGCGGGGTGTTGTCGGAGGAGAGCGGGTCCGAGAACCTCGATCGCCCTCTCGTGGTGATCGTCGACCCTCTCGACGGCTCCACGAACGCCAGTCGTGGGGTCCCGCATTACGCCACGTCGTTGTGCGCCGTGGACGCCTCGGGTCCCGTGGCATCGTTGGTGGCCCATCAGGCCGGTGGCCCGCGATGGTGGGCGTGCCGCGGGGGCGGGGCGTGGCGCGACGGGCGACGTATCGAGCGACTCGCGTCCCCGTCGTGGGAGCAGTCGGTGGTGGCGGTGTCGGGTCGCCCACCCGATTCGCCGGGCTGGGGTCAGTTCCGCAGCTTCGGTGCCTCGGCGCTCGACCTGTGCTTCGTGGCCGACGGAACGGTGGACGCATTCATCGACATGAGTCCGAGCGCACACGGGGTGTGGGACTACTCCGGGGCCATGTTGATCTGCGCCGAGGCCGGTGTGGAGGTCCGGGACGCCCAGGGTCGCGAACTGCTGGTGTTGGATCACTCGGCGCGACGTACTCCGGTGGCGGCACCGCGATCGCTCATCGATCGCGCGCTCGACGTTCGGCGACGCCTGCCGCTGTGACGATCAGCCGGCGTCGGCGGCGCGCTGACCCTCGTGCCACACGCGGGACACGCTGGGATGGCGCAACTTGCCCAGAGCACGGGCTTCGATCTGACGTACCCGCTCGCGGGTGACGCCCATCTTGTCGCCGATCTCGGCCAGTGTCAGCGGAACCCCGTCGATGCCGAACCGGGCGCGCAACACTTCTTCCTCGCGCTCCTCGAGACGACGCAACTGCTCGGTGAGAGCCCGCTTCTCGAGAGCCGCGGCCGCGGCCTCGTACGGGGACACGGCGCCTTCATCGGGGATGATCTCGCCCAGCTCGGTCTCGCCCTCGGCATCGAGCGGTGTGGACAACGAGACGAGCGGTCGGCGGTGCTGACGCACGAGTGCCACGCGTTCGGCGCTGACTCCCGACAGCTCGGCGACCTCTTCGACGGTGGGCTGACGATCGAGCTCGGCGGCCAACTTGTCGGTGCTCTGGTCGATCAGCGAGTACACCTCGCGCACGTGCGATGGCACGCGGATGGTGCGCGACGAATCGGCGAGGGCCCGTCCGATGGATTGGCGAATCCACCACGTGGCGTAGGTGGAGAACTTGAAGCCCTTCTGATGATCGAAGCCTTCGACGGCACGCATCAAGCCGAGGTTGCCTTCTTGGATCAGGTCGAGCAAACCGAGACCGGCGCCCTCGTAGCGACGCGCGACGCTGACCACCAGCCGCAGGTTGCACTGGATGAATTCGGCACGGGCGGCATCTCCGGCCCGAACGGTCTTGTTCAGTTCGGTGCGTTCGCGACCCTTCGGTGCCGGGTCGGTGTCCAGACGCTCCTGTGCGACACGGGCCTGAACGATGATGGCGGCCAAGCGACGTTCATCATCGGCGTTGAGCAACGGATACGTGCCGATGTCGTCGAGATATTGCCGGAGGAGTTCGCTCTCCGCGTCTCCGGAACGAGGTGCCATGGGTGAAACCGTAATGGCGCGCCTCCCGCGCACGGTGGATACCCGTCAGGCGAAGAATCCCTTGAGGGCCTCGGCCATCTGGCGGCGAGGTCCGGCGCCCGAGGGCAGCATGTCGACCATCGTGATGGACGTGTGCACGTGACCACGCGCGCGAAGGTGTTGCACCGGCACGCCCGCGGCCCTCAAGGCCTCGGCGTAGGCGTCACCCTCGTCGCGCAACGGGTCGAACTGACACGTCACGATCATCGTCGGCGGCAGGTTCGTGAGATCGGAGGCGAGTAATGGAGACGCCTTCGGGTTCGTGCGTTCGGCGGGGTCGGCGTAGTGATTCCAGAACCACTCCATCAACGACTTGGTCAGGATGTAGCCGCTGGCGTTGTCGGTGTGGGATTGGTGTTGACGTGAACCATCGGTCACCGGAGTGAGCAACAACTGGCCGCGCAACGTCGGACCACCCGCGTCGCGAGCGGTCTGTGCCGCCACCGCGGCCACGTTGCCACCGGCGCTCCAACCGGCGACGGCGAGTCGACCCGGGATTCCGCCGAGCGAGGTGATGTTGTCGGCCACCCACGACAGAGCCGCGTATCCGTCGTCGGCGGCAGCCGGGAATCGGTTCTCCGGAGCGTGGCGATAGTCGACGGACACGATCACGACGTCGGAGAGCGAGCACAAGGCGCGGCACAGCGGATCGTCGGACGTGTGGCTACCGAAGACCCACCCGCCGCCGTGGAAATAGACGACCACCGGGTGCGGACCCGGGGATGCGGGCCGGTACAGGCGATAGTTCAGGTCGCCGCCGGCCCCCGGAAGAACGCCGTCCACGATTTCTCCCACTTCGGGGCCCCGGGGGCGCATCGCGGAGGATGCCTCGGAGAACGCTCGGGCGTCGGGCGGACTCATCGATTCGATCGGAGGCAGACCGAGCGAGGCCATCAAGTCGACGACGATCTCCACGTCCGGCTGGATCTCGCGGACGGGTCCGTCGTTCAGTTGGCGCTTCCCCGAACCTTCGAGCACGAAGCCGAGATAGTCGCGGGTGCGAACCTCGTCGCAGATGCGGCGATAGCGACCGACGCCTCCGATGTAGGGGAACAGAACGCGGGGCTTGCCGGGCACGTTGGCCCCCATGTACCAGGAGTCGGTTTCCTGGAACA
>WLEG01000085.1 GCA_009704425.1 Actinomycetota bacterium
CGGGTCACGGGGCAACAGTTGCTCGGTGGGCACGCTGTAGATCTCGGCGAGGCGATGAAGGCGGGGCAACGACACCGAGCGCTCACCACGCTCGTAGGCACCCACAACCGAGGCCTTGAACTCCTCGTTCGAGACCGACTCCAGTTCCTGCAGCGACATCTTCTTCTGCTTGCGGATGGACCGCAGGCGCTCACCGACCCGCTGGTTGTAGGCCCGTGATGCGGCGTCGTCGACCTCGGATTCCTGCGCCATCGCGTCCTCTCCCACCGCCCTCGGTGTTCGGGGATCAATCTAGGCGGTGGACCCGCCACTCTCCGTGGCAACACCGTCCGACGTCAGCGTCGGGCCACCAACATCGTTCCCGCCACCACCGCGGCGGTCTCGGCGCGCAGAACTCCGCCCGGCAGACCCACCGACGAACCGAACAGCGCGAGTTCGTCATCGGTGAAACCGCCCTCCGGGCCCACCGCGATCATGCTCACGTCAACGCCGATGGCCCCTCCGCCGGGTTCGGCCACCGCCAAGCCCGCGCCGTGAATTCGCACCAGATCGTCCACCGACCCCAACAACGCCTCGATGGTGGGCACGAACACCTGACGGCTCTGCATCACCGCTTCGCGCACAACCTTGCGCCACCGCTCCAGGTTGCGGTCGGCCTTGTCGTCGTCCCACTTCACCACCGAACGCGCCGACACGAAGGGCACGATGGTGTCCACGCCCAACTCGGTGAGCTTTTGCACGATGGTCTCGGGCTTGTCGGACTTGCACAGCGCGAATGCCACGCCCAAGGGCGCGCGCGACGGTTCGCGAACGACGTCGGAGACCGGTCGTAACCCGCCGTCGGACCACGCGCACACGCGCCACGCGCCACGGCCGTCGGTGACCGACACGTTCTCGCCGTCGCGCAGGCGCAACACCCGAACGAGGTGATGGTGGTCGTCCTCGGCCAACACCGGCGACGTCACGTCGTCCACGATCACGTGGGTGGCGGCGCGGCGCCGCTCGTTCACGAGAACGCCGACTTGATCTTCGAGAAGAACGAGGTGTCGGCGGGCGCCACGTCCTCGCCGCGGGCCTCGGCGAACTGACGCAACATACGCGACTCGTCGTCGGACAACTTGGTGGGCACCTTCACCGAGATCAGCACCCGCAGATCGCCGCGACCGCTGGACTGCAGACGTGGCACGCCACGACGCTTCAGCACGAACTCACGACCCGGTTGCGTTCCCGCCGGCACCACCAACGTCTCGTCACCGTCCAACGTGGGCAATTGCAGCGACACGCCGAGCGTGGCCTGGGCGATGGACACCTCCACCACCGTCACCAGATCGAAGCCGTCGCGCTCGTAGCGATCGTGCGGACGAACACGCAGGTGCACGAACAGATCGCCGGCGCCGCCACCACGCGGACCCACCGCACCTCGGCCGGTCAGGCGCAGGGTGCTTCCGGTGTCCACGCCCGCGGGCACGTCGACCTGGAACGTCTTCTCGGTCACCACGCGTCCCTCGCCCGAACACGTGGCGCACGGCGTGGCGATGACGCGACCGAAACCCCGGCATCGCTGGCACGCCTGCATGGTGACCATCTGGCCCAGGATGCTCTGACGCACGCGCTGCACTTGGCCCTGACCGTTGCATTCGCCGCACGTCACCGGTTGGGTACCCGCACCGGCACCCGAGCCCCCACAGTCGTCGCACGACAGCGCGGTGCGCACGTTCACGGGCAAGGTGGCCCCGAACACGGCTTGCTCGAAGTCCAGGTCGGCCACCACTTCCAGGTCCTGTCCGCGCGGCGGACCCGCGGGACCGCGCTGCTGACCGAAGGGACTTCCCCCACCGAAGAAGGTCTCGAAGATGTCGCCCAGTCCGCCGCCACCCCCGAAGAAGTCGCCGGCTCCGCCGGCACCGGACACCCCGGCCTCACCGAAGCGGTCGTATCGAGCGCGTGCGTCGGGATCGCTCAACACCTCATAAGCCTGAGCCACCTGCTTGAACTTCTCCTCCGCGGCGGCATCGCCGGGGTTTGCGTCGGGATGCAGTTGACGGGCCTTCGTGCGGTAGGCCTTCTTGATCTCGTCGGCCGACGCATTGCGCGACACACCGAGCAATTCGTAGTAGTCAGCCATGTCGATCCACCATCTCCGCCACAGTCAACCGCCCGCGGGCGGTGACCGTCTACTCAGCCCTCGCCCAATCGGCGCCCGAGTCGATCCGACACCACCTCGACGGTGGCCAGAGCCTGCGGGTAATCCATGCGAGTGGGACCCAACACGCCGACCGTGCCCATCTGCTGACCGTCGACCACCACCGGAGCCACCACCACCGAACAGTTGGCCAGCGGCTCGATGCCGTGCTCGGCGCCGATGGCGACGCTGAGTCCGCGGTTCAGGATGTCGCGCACCAGAGACACCACCAGGTACTGCTGCTCGAGCGTCTGCAGCACCTGACGAACCACGTCCACGGCGTCGAACGCCGACGCCATCGAGGACGCTCCACCCACGAACACCGGGTTGTCGGCGTTGGCACCCCGAAGAGCGGCGGCCGCCTTGGCACACACCGCGTCCACACCGGCGTCACCCGACGCCGCGACGTCGCCCAGATCGACCAGAGTGCGACCCACCAGCGCGCGCTGCAGATGAACCGTGGCCGCACCCAGACGGGTCTCGGACACCTCGGCGTCGAATTCGAGATGCTGACTCTCGACCGAACCGTTCGACATGACGGCGACCACCATCGCCTGTCGAGCCGACAATCCGACCACCTGCACGGAACGGATGTCGGCCTGTTCCACCTTGGGACCCATCACCACCGAGGCGTAGTTGGTGAGGCCGGCGACCAGATGCGATGTGCGCGCCAACAGCTCTTCCATGCGACCGTGCGCGCCGTCGAAGAACTGGCGCACCTGGGTGACCTTCACGTCGTCGAGGCGACCGGGCTGACTGAGGTGATCGACGAAGAAGCGGTAGCCCTTGTCGGTGGGGATACGACCCGCCGAGGTGTGGGGCTGCGTGAGAAACCCTTCCTGTTCGAGCACGGCCATCTCGTTGCGCACGGTGGCGGAGGAGACGTTGATGTCGTGGGCGCTGGCGATGTGGGTGGAGCCGACGGGCTGTCCCGAACCGATGTACTCCTGCACCACGGCTCGCAGGATGGCGGTCTTGCGATCATCAAGCATGGTGATCAGTAGTTTAGTACCGCCCCACCCCCGGCCATCGGGCGCGGATCCACACCTGATTGGGATCGGCGCGGGGTCAATTGTGACCCCTCAACTCCCCAAGTAGAACCAGACTTGACCGCATGGGCGAATCAGCGCCCAAATCTGACCGCTACGCGATCCCAATGGTGGGTTAGCCGAGGGCCTTCAGGCGGGCCAACGACTCGTCGCGCTCCACCGCATGATCCACGATCGGCGCCACGTACCCCAACGGCACCGCCCCACCCTTGCCGCCCGGCGCGTGAATGATCGACGTCGGCAGATCGGCCACCTCGGGCACGAACCGCCGCACGTAGTCGCCGTTCGGGTCGTAGCGCTCCCCCTGCAACGCCGGGTTGAACACCCGGTAGTACGGCGCGGCGTCGGTTCCGGTTCCCGCCGTCCACTGCCAGCCGTGGGCGTTGCTGGCCAGATCTCCGTCGACGAGATGCGCCATGAAGTGACGCGCGCCCCACTGCCACGGCAGATGCAGATCCTTCACCAGGAAACTGGCCACGATCATGCGCACGCGGTTGTGCATCCAGCCCGTCTGCTTCAGTTCGCGCATGCCCGCGTCCACGATCGGATATCCGGTCTCGCCCCGACACCACGCCGCGAACCGTTCCTCGGCCACCGGACCCTCGTCGTGCACCATGGCGTCCATCTTGCGATTCAGGTTGCGC
Source organism: Actinomycetota bacterium (assembly GCA_009704425.1). Taxonomy (GTDB): domain Bacteria; phylum Actinomycetota; class Acidimicrobiia; order Acidimicrobiales; family Ilumatobacteraceae; genus Casp-actino8. The sequence continues at coordinate 3,876 of WLEG01000085.1, forward strand.
CACCCCGAATCCGGGAATCGGTGCAGCACGTCGCCGTAGAACTCGCGCCAGGCGATCTCGCTTCGGTACACGTCGTGCGCCCGCGTTCCCTGCAGGTCCGCCAACAACTGACGCGGATGGACGATGCCCCAACGCAGCGCGATCGACATCCGACTGGTGCCCGGCACCCCGGGGTCGTTGCGACGTTGGTCGTAACCGTCGAGACCATCCGTTCCGCGATCACGAAACTCGGCCCACTGCGCGTGCACACCCCGCTCGTCGAAGGCGGGAAGATCGAAGTCCACCTCGGGTCGCGGCGGGCGACCTTCGCACGGAACAGTCGGCGCGCCGACCCAATTCGGGTCGCGCGGTGCGTCCAGGGGCCGATCCCAGCCGTGGACCAGCCAACGCTTCGAGAACGGCGTGAACACCGAATACGACGTGCCGTCGTCCTTGGTGATGGAGCCCGGGTTCACCGCGTACGGCGAACCCACGAACCGCAACGGAACACCCGACGCCTCCAGCCGATCGCTCACGGCGTCGTCGCGGCGCGAACCGTACGGCGCGAAGTCGCGGGCGGCGTACACCGCCGACGCCCCCACCTCGGCCACCAACGCGGGAATGACGTCGAGCGGGTCGCCGTATCGGTACACCAGCGCCCGACCCATGGAGTCGTCCAACGCGTTCAACGCGTCGCACATGTAGGCGCGTCGCGGCGCGCCCGATCGTGACATCAACAGCGGATCCACCACGAACACCGGCACCACGTCGGAGTGTTCGGCCAACGCCGCCAGCAGTGCGGGGTTGTCGGCCAGACGGAGATCCCGTCGGAACCACATGATGGCGCGCGTCATGCGCGACAACTTAGGAGAACCGCAAACGGATTGCGTTGGCGTGGGCCGGGAAACCCTCCACGTCGGCCAGAGCGATCACGCTCGGAGCGATGCGCCGCAACGCGTTCTCGTCGGCACGCGCCACCGCGGTGCGCTTCAGGAACGCGTCCACCGTGACGCCACTGGTGACGCGAGCGAAGCCGTTGGTGGGCAACGACGCCGGACAACCGATCACGAAGTTCGCCGCCGAGAAGGGTGTGTGTTGTCCGATCAGGATCTCGCCGGCGTGCACCAGTCGATCGACGACGTCATCGACCTTGGAGTCCGCCACCGCCACCTGCAGGTGCTCGGGGGCGAATGCGTTGGCCACCTCGGCGGCCTCGGCGAACGATCCGACCACGACGCATCCACCGTTCACGCCCAAAGACGCGGCGGCGGCCTCGGCCCGCTCGGCCGGCAACGCCACGATCTGCTTCGACAGCTCCACTTCCACGGCCGCGGCCAACGTCGCCGAGGTGGTCACCAGCAACGTGCAACTGTCGGTGCCGTGTTCGGCCTCGATCAACAGATCGGCCGCCAACCGCACCGGATCGGCGGTCTCGTCGGCGATCACCAGACTCTCGGTGGGACCCAACGCCATCTGTGTGGAGGTGCCGTAACGCTGCACCTCCATCTGGGCCACGGTCACCGGCAACGATCCCGGTCCCATGATCTTCACGACCTTGGGAATGGTCTCGGTGCCGAACGCCAAAGCCGCCACGCCGGCGGGACCGTTCACGCGGAACACGTCGCGTAGCCCCAGAGCCCGCGCCACCATCAACACCACCGGATCGACGGCCCCGTTCGCGCCGGGCTTGGGCGGCACCACCACGGCCACCCGTGGCACGCCCGCCACCACCGCCGGGGTTCCCAATTGCGCCAACACGCTCGGATAACTGGCCTTGCCACTGGGACAGAACAAACCGGCCGAGGCGATGGCGCTCGTGCGCTCGCCCACCATCAGCCCCGGGTCGCTCTCGAAGGACCAGTTGCCCCGATGCGTCATCACCTGTTCGTTGAATCGACGGATGTGGTCGACCATGTCGTCGATGGCGCCCGCCAGTTCGGCCGACACCTTCGCCGGCGCGGCATCCCACTCGGCGTCGGACACGCGCAAACCCGACGGCTCGACGTCGACCTTGTCGAAGGTGCGCAACGCGTCGCACACCGCCGCGTCACCGCGATCGCGCACGTCGCATACGAGGGCGGCGATCTGCTCGCGCAGCGCCGACGTGATCACCTTGTTCAGGTCACGGTCCACCAGCGCGTCACGTTCGGACGCCGACATGGTCGACCACTCCAACATGCGAAGAATCGGACCGCGGGACATGGGTTCAGGGTACCCGCATCACTTCGGGGCGACGGCGTGGTTTCGCGCGGGGAACCCCATCGCGACCCACGCCACCACGATCGCCACCAACGAGATCAGGCTTCCGTACGCGAGGGACCATTCCGGTCCCCACGAGTCGGCGATCACTCCGGTGATGGGACCGCCGACCGGGGTGGAACCCAGAAACGCCACGGCCGACAAGGCCAGCAGTCGACCGCGCATGTCTGCCGGACACTTCTGCTGCACCAGACCGTTGAAGTTGGCCAGGAATCCGGCACCGCCGATTCCGAGCGGCACCGCGGCCACGAACGCCCACCAGCCCGTCGGGGCCCAGGCCAGGAACGGACCGGCCACCCCCAGCAACGTGACGCTCACGAAGAACTGGCGAATGGTCGCCTCCTTGCGCGAGGCCGCCATCAACGAACCCGCGACGCTGCCGACGCTCACCACCGCCAACACCCACCCGAACCAGCGCTCGTCACCCCAACGAACCGCGCTCAACTTGGGCAACGACACCGAGTAGTTGAAGGCGAAGGTGCTCACCGCGACCAACACCATGTGCAACACGAACAGCTCCCGATCGCGACGGACGAAGCGCAACGCGTCGCGCACCGGCGTGCCGCCCCGGGGCGCCTTGGGCGACACCCGCAACTCGCGCACATCGATGGCCGCGAGCGAGACCAACACCGCCACGAACGAGACCCCGTTCAACATGAAACACCACGCGGTTCCGAGCGGACCCACGAGCGCCGCCGCCAACGCCGGACCGAAGATGCGCGAGCCGGTCATCACCGCGGTGTTCAACGACATGGCGTTGCTGATGTCGGCCTCGGCCACCAACTCCACCACCAAACCGCGCCGTGCCGGGTTGTCGAAAGCGTTCACGACACCCAGCACCAACGCCAAGACGTACACCACCGGCACCGACACCAGACCGGCGAAGTCGAGCGACGCCAGCACGACGGCCTGCACCGCCATCAACGATTGCGTGGTCAGGCAGATGATGCGTTTGTCCCGTCGATCCGACAAGGCGCCGGCCCACGCGCCGAGGAACAACATCGGCAGGAACTGCAGGGCGACGGTGATGCCGAGGTCGGTGGCCTTGCCGGTGAGTCGGTACACCAGGATCGACATGGCCGTGGATTGGAGCCACGTGCCCACGTTCGACACCAGGAGTCCGCCGAAGAACAGGCGGGCGTTACGGTTGCGCAGAGACCGGAACGTCTCCGAACGGGCCATGGACTCAGTCGTCCAGCTTCAAGGCCGAGATGAAGACGTCACCGGGCAC
>WLEG01000086.1 GCA_009704425.1 Actinomycetota bacterium
AGAAGGACTTCATCGAGATCCTCACGGCCATGGACGGGTTGCCCGTCACGGTGCGTTTGCTCGATCCGCCACTGCACGAGTTCCTGCCGCGGGTCGACGAACTGGAGATCAAGAAGGCCACCACGGGTCTCACGGCCGAGGAGACCACGCTGCTCGGTGCTGCCCACGAATGGGCCGAGTTCAATCCGATGCTCGGCACCCGTGGCGTTCGTCTCGGTGTGGTGAAGCCCGGTCTGTACGCCATGCAGGTGCGGGCCCTCATGGAGGCGGCCGCCGAGTGCGCATCGAACGGGGGCGAACCCGTCGTCGAGGTGATGATCCCCCTCACGGTCACCCGCGAGGAGTTGGCCTTGGCCCGATCCTGGGTGGTGCAGGGCATCGCCGACGCCGTCGACGGGTCGTCGAGGGCGTCCGGAAAGAAGTCCGGCAAGCGACCCCGGGTCTCGATCGGCACCATGATCGAGACGCCGCGTGCCGCATTGCGAGCCGACGAGCTCGGTGAGGAGGCCGACTTCTTCAGTTTCGGCACCAACGATCTCACGCAGATGACGTTCGGCTTCAGCCGCGACGACGTGGAGAGCCGCATGATGCCGGCGTATCTGGAGAAGGGTCTGTTGCAGCGGAATCCGTTCGAGACCATCGACGAGACGGGTGTCGGTGAATTGGTCGAGATCGCGTCGCGGCGTGGACGGACCGTCAAGCCCGGGATCAAACTCGGCGTGTGCGGTGAGCACGGGGGAGACCCCGAGTCGATCGACTTCTTCCACCGGGTCGGACTCGACTACGTCAGTTGCTCGCCGTATCGCGTTCCGATCGCCCGATTGGCCGCGGCACACGCGGTCATCGCGGCCGCGGGTGGTAAGAAGAAGAAGAACGAAACCAAGTAAACGGAGGCCCGGCCTCCACGAGGAGGACAGTCATGCAGGTGCAGACCCGTCAAGGACCGGCGTTCGGTGTGGCCCGGATCACGTTGGGGGCCAACGAGCCCGTGCGCGTGGAGAGTGGCGCCATGATGACCATGTCGGCCGGCGTCGAGTTGTCGTCGAAGGCCGAGGGTGGAGTGCTCAAGAGTCTGAAGCGGGCGGCGCTCGGCGGCGAGAGCTTCTTCGTGAGCACGTACACCGCTCCGTCGCAAGGTGGATACGTCGACGTGGCACCGCGACTGCCCGGTGACGTGATCGCGTTCGACGTGAACCCCGCGGGTCCGCTGTTCATCCAGAAGGGGTCGTGGCTCGCCAACGACGCGAACGTGGCCATCGAGACCCAGTGGGGCGGATTCAAGAACATGTTCGGTAGCGAGGGTGGATTCATCATTCGCGCCGAGGGCCAGGGGCTCGTGGTGTTCGGTTGCTACGGCGCCCTCGAAACCTGGGAACTGACCGCGGGTCAGACGCTGACGGTGGACACCGGTCACATGGTGGCGTACGAGGGTTCCGTGGGGATGAGCATTCGCAAGGCCAGCGGCGGTGGGCTGATCCAGTCGTTCAAGAGCGGAGAGGGCCTGGTGTTCGAGTTCAGTGGGCCCGGCAAGGTGTGGACCCAGACGCGCAACCCCAACGAACTCGTCGGTTGGTTGCAGGGCATGCTCGGCACCGGTAACTCGGGGGCCGGTGGCGGCGGCGGGGCCCTGGGCGGCTTGTTCGGCCGCGACTGATGCCACTGTCCATCGTCGCTTCGGAGGCGAACAACGAACTCGACTTCGTCGACATCACCGTCCCCGGTTGGGCCTGGGTGGCACTGGTCGGTTTCATCTTCGCGTTGCTGGCCTTCGACATCCTGGTGGTGCATCGCAAGGCCCACGACGTTCACATACGCGAGGCCGCCATCGAGAGCGCGGTGTGGATCTCCATCGGATTGGCGTTCACCGGAGTGGTCGCCCTGGCGTTCGGGGGCGGCGCGGCGGGCGAGTACATCAGTGGCTACCTGATCGAGAAGAGCCTCAGCATCGACAACGTCTTCGTGTGGGCGTTGATCCTGAGCTACTTCAAGATTCCGACGAAGTATCAGCACCGGGTGCTGTTCTGGGGCATCTTCGGGGCTTTGGCGTTGCGCGGGGTCTTCATCTTCGCCGGCGTGGCTCTCATCGAGAAGTTCGACTGGGTTCTGTACGTCTTCGGCGCATTCCTGCTCTACACCGCGGTGAAGTTGGTCGTGGAAGCCGAGGAGGAACTCGATCCGGCGTCGGGCCGTTTCATGCGACTGATCAACCGGCTCGTTCCGAGCAGTCCCGACTTCGACGGTCAGAAGTTGTTCACCCGCCGCAACGGCGTCCGGGTGGCGACTCCGCTCTTCGCGGTGCTGATCCTGATCGAGTTCACCGACGTGTTGTTCGCGGTGGATTCGGTTCCGGCGGTTCTGGCGGTCAGTCGTGAACAGTTCATCGTCTTCTCGTCGAACGCGTTCGCCATTCTCGGGCTCCGAGCCCTCTACTTCCTGCTGGCCGATGCGCACGCCCGGTTCAGTTTCCTGAAGGAGGGCCTCGCGATCATCCTGGCCTTCGTCGGGGTGAAGATGCTGATCGCCGAGTGGTATCACATTCCCACCTGGCTCAGCCTCGTGGTGATCGTGATCGTGTTGTCGGCCGCGATCGGATTCTCGCTGAAGGCCGATCGATCCTCCCCGAACGACGGGGACGCATCCCGGCATTAGCCTCGGACTCCATGGCGATCGCCGAGGAGGACATCGAGCGCGTGAGGGCGACGGTCTCGATCGTCGACGTCGTCCAGCAGTACGTGGCCCTGCGCAAGACCGGTCGCAACTGGGTGGGTCTGTGCCCGTTCCACGCCGAGAAGAGCGGTTCGTTCAACGTGCGCGAGGAGACGGCCCGCTACAAGTGTTTCGGATGCCAGGCGGGTGGCGACGTCTTCAAGTTCGTCCAGGAGATCGAACACGTCGACTTCGTCACGGCGGTCGAGAAGTTGGCGGGCCGGGCGGGCATCACGCTCACGTACACGTCGGGCGGCGAGAGTCAGGATCGGCAACGGCGCAAGAAGTTGGTGAGCGCCATGGAAGCCGCGGTCGACTGGTACCACGAACGCCTGCTCACCTCTGCCGACGCCCGTGAGGCCCGCGATTACCTGCGTCAACGCGGACTGTCGGGCGACGTGGCCCGCCAGTTCCGATTGGGGTACGCCCCCGATGACTGGGATCTGCTCAGTCGGCACCTCCGCGACCGCGGCGTTCCCGCGGACGTTCTGCAGGACGTCGGCCTGTCGTTCACCAACAAGTCGGGCCGACTGCAGGATTCATTCCGCGCCCGGGTGATGTTCCCCATCTTCACCGACACCGGAGAGGCGGTGGCCTTCGGCGGTCGCATCCTGCCCGGCTCCAGTGACCCCGCGAAGTACAAGAACTCGTCGGAGACGAAGATCTACTTCAAGTCCAAGACCCTCTACGGCTTGAACTGGGCCAAGAACGACGTGGTCAAAGCTGATCAGGTGATCGTCTGCGAGGGATACACCGACGTCATCGGTTTTCACCGCTCCGGTGTCGCGCGAGCCGTGGCCACGTGCGGCACGGCGTTGACCGAGGAACACGTGCGCATCATGAAGCGGTTCGCCAGTCGCGTGGTGTTGGCCTTCGACGCCGATGCCGCCGGTCAGGGCGCCGCCGAGAAGTTCTACGAGTGGGAGAAGAAGTACCAGGTGCAGGTGTCGGTGGCCCGATTCCCCGAGGGCAAGGATCCCGGAGATCTGGCCAACAGCGATCCGGCCGCTCTGGCCGCCGCCATCGACGAGGCCGTGCCGTTCCTCGGATTCCGTGTCAATCGCGTGGTGGTGGGCAAACCCCTGCGCAGCCCCGAGGACCGGGCCCGGGTCGCCGAGCAGGCGATGCGGGTGATCAACGAGCATCCCGACGTGAACGTACGCAAGCTCTACGCCGGAGAGGTGGCCACCCGGGTGGGCCTTCCGGTGGCCGATCTCTCGCGGCTGGCCGAGAGGCGCAACGAACGTCCCGAGGTGCGCGTGTCGTCCACCCGCGAGGTGGGCGTGGCCGAGAACGCCGAGTTCGTCGCGATCACCCTGTTGTTGCAGACCTGGGACGAGATCGCGCCATGGCTCATCGAGGAACTGTTCGACGCCGAGGTGCCCCGTCGCGCGTTCCTGGCCCTCGCGGAGGCGTCGCAGTCCCAGAGTGCGAACCTGGTGGATGCGGCGCTGGCCATCGCGGACCCCGAGGTGCGCGAGTTGCTCGAACGCGCGGCCGTGGCCGACGTCGACGTGGACGCCATGTCGGTGGCGTTCAACCTCATCGGTGTGGCGGTGCGTCGGGTGTTGTCGCGACGCACGGGGATCACCGACCCCGACGAGATCCGTGCCGATCGCGACGCGCGCATCCGCCTCGAGGAACTCGATGACTCCCGTCTTGCTCCGGTGGCCTCGGAGGCGTTGCTAGGGTGGATCGCGGAACGGGGCACTCGTGCGGGGGGTGGGGGTGACAGTCGAGACTGACGCGGTCGACGGGGCTCGGCGGGGACGTCCGTCCTCGGATGCTCCGCCTGTTCCGGGTCTCGATCCCGACGACTGGTCCGAACTCATCGAGTACGGACGGCGTCGTGGTGAACTCTCCACCGAGGAGATCGTCGATGCGTTGCACGACGTGGAACTGCTTCCCGAAACGATCGAGGCGATCAGGTGCGCCATCGAAAGCTCGGGCATCGCTGTCGATCAGTCCTTCGAACTGGACGACACCGGAGAGTTGCGTCGGCCTCTCGTCGAACACAAGAAGGAACGACGAGGTGGATCGGTCGCCACGCGCGGGGGTGGCGACGAGGCCGCGAGCGATGCCGTGCGCCTGTACCTGCACGAGATCAGCCGTATTCCCCTGATCGACGCCGCCGAGGAAAGGTTCCTCGGTCGTCGCATCGCCGACGGACAGGCCGCCGAACGGGAGCTGGCCGAACTCGGTGACGCGGCGTCGAATCTCGAGCGCCGCCGTCTGAAGCGCATGATCGACAACGGCCGACGCGCCCGACACGACCTCACCCAGGCGAACCTCCGACTCGTGGTGAGCATCGCCAAGCGCTACACCAAGACCACCATGCCCCTCGCCGACGCCATCCAGAGTGGCAACATCGGTTTGATGAAGGCGGTCGAGAAGTACGACCACAGTCGGGGCTTCAAGTTCTCCACCTACGCCACGTGGTGGATCAAGCAGGCCATCTCGCGCGCGGTGGCCGAGGAGAGTCGCAACATCCGACTGCCCGCTCACGCCATGGAGAACGTGAACCGCGCCATCCGCGCCCAACGCGACCTGTCGCAGAAGTTGCAACGCGAACCGAGCCTGGCCGAGATCGCCGCGCTCTTGGGCGAGCCGGCCGACCGGGTGGCGGATTGGTTCAGCCTGGCGGCCGACACCATGAGCCTCGACCAACCCACTCGCGACGACAGCGACGTGACCTTCGCCGACAACCTGGCGGCCACGAACGTCGCCGACCCCAGCGACAGCATGGAGATCGCCGACATGCGCGAGGCGGTGCGCGCGGTGCTGGTGGATCTTCCCGCCCGCGAGCAGGAAGTGATGCGCATGCGGTTCGGGCTGGACGGGGACGAGGGTGCCACCCTCGAAGAAGTGGGTCGGGCCTTCAGTATCACGCGCGAGCGGGTGCGCCAGATCGAGGTGCGCACGCTCTTCCGGTTGCGCCACATGGCCGGTGGCCGCGTCCTGCGCGACTTCGTCGAACCCTGAGCGTGACCGACCGGTAGCCTCGGACACCATGGCCGAGGCCCCGACACGGACCTACATCGTTCGCACCTTCGGGTGTCAGATGAACGAGCACGACTCCGAGCGCATCGCCGGATTGCTCGAAAGCGACGGACTGCGCGCGGTGGAGAACGAGGACGACGCGGACGTCGTGGTGCTGAACACCTGTTGCATCCGCGAGAACGCCGACAACAAGTTGTACGGCACTCTGGGCACCATGCGGCGCTGGAAGAACGAACGCGAGGGTCGACAGATCGTGGTGTCGGGTTGTCTGGCCCAGAAGGACCGCGAGATCGTGCGCGATCGCGCACCTTGGGTGGACGTCGTGCTGGGCACCCACAACGTTCACCGCACCGTCGACCTGTTGAACGATTCGGTGACGGGGGGTCCGATCACCGAGATCCTGGACGAAGCCGTTCTCGACGACCAGGCCCTGTTCCCGTCGGCATTGCCGGCCAAGCGCTCCACCAGTTACGACGCGTGGGTGACCATCCAGATCGGTTGCGACAATTCGTGCGCGTTCTGCATCGTCCCCAGCGTTCGCGGCGCCGAGATCAGCCGCCCCTACGACGACGTGTTGGACGAGGTTCGTCGCCTGGCATCCGAAGGTGTCACCGAGGTCACCCTGCTCGGCCAGAACGTCAACAGTTACGGTCGCGACATCCAGCTGGAACGACGCCGGGCCGGACACGACGTGGCGGCGCGTCCGCTGTTCGCCGATCTGCTGCGTGACGTCGGTGCCGTTCCCGGAATCCGGCGCGTTCGTTTCACCAGTCCGCATCCCAAGGACATGCGCGCCGAGACTTTCGCCGCGATGGGTTCCACGTCCACGGTCTGCGAGCATCTTCACTACCCGCTGCAGTCCGGAAGCGATCGTCTGCTCTCGGTGATGCATCGTGGCTACACGGCCGAGCGCTATCTGGAACGCCTGGCCGAGGCGCGTCGCCACGTCGCCGATCTGGCGGTGAGCACCGACATCATCGTGGGTTTCCCCGGTGAGACCGAGGAGGATTTCGTCGGCACCCTCGAGGTGGCCGCGGCCGCCGAGTACGACTACGCGTACACGTTCATCTTCTCGCCCCGCGAGGGCACCGAGGCCGCCACCATGGTCGATCGATTCGTGGATCCCGCCGTGGTGGCCGAACGCTTCGCGCGCTTGCGCGTGGTGGTCGAACGGTCCGCGTTGCTGAAGCACGAGGCCCGCGTGGGCCGCATCGAAGAGGTTCTGATCGAGGGACCGTCGAAGAAGGACCCGGGCGTCATCTCCGGTCGAACCAGGCAGAACAAGCTCGTCCACTTCCCGGCGACCGGACCGCTTCGCGCCGGCAGTTACGCCACGGTGCTGGTGACCGGAGCCGCGCCTCACCACCTGCGTGGCGAGTTCCGCGAACTCGTGGCCGAACCGGCGCATCGCATTCGCATTCCGGTCTCGACCCTGTGAGGGAACCGTGACGCGTCCGCGCGTGGCCGTGTTGGGTCCGACGGCCAGTGGCAAGTCGGCGGTGGCCATGGCGGTGGCCACGTCGGACGTGGGTCGACGA
>WLEG01000087.1 GCA_009704425.1 Actinomycetota bacterium
CCACGATCTCGACGGCGTCGCGTTCCATCCGGTCGTCGAGCTCCGCGTACAGCGGGTCGGTCACACCACGCGGGACCCGACACACCACCACTTCCCACGTGTCCTTGCCATTGGCTCGCTGGACCACGGGCTCCGCTACGGCGAGCAGGCGCTCCACGGGGTCGGGACGCACCTGCGGATCTCGGGCACCACACCCCACCACCCCTATGAAGAACACCGAGGCGACCGACAACAGGACGACCAACGCCGGGACGACCACCGGACCCGCCAAACGCTTCATCGCCCCCGAACCGTAGCCTTGGCCCCGTGAACACCGGGATTCGCTTCGATCGCAAGATGTCCGAAGCCGAAGGCTTGATGTGGCGTCTCGACAAGGATCCGTACCTCTCGTCGACCTTCGCCAATCTCTCGGTCCTCGATCGCGCCCCCGATTTCGATCGCCTCCGCCGTCGCATGGAACGCGCGTCCATCGCCATCCCGCGCCTGCGTCAACGCGTGCAGTCCTCCCCCGCGAACCTCACGCCTCCGTTGTGGGTGGACGATCCCGATTTCGACATCGATTACCACGTGCGTCGGGTGTCGTTGCCGGCTCCGGGCTCCATGCGTCAGATGCTCGACATGGCGACGCTCATCACCAACGATCCCTTCGATCGCACGCGACCGCTCTGGCAGTTCGTGGTCATCGAAGGCCTCGACGGCGACCGCGCCGTGCTGGTGGAGAAACTGCACCACTCCATCGCCGACGGCGAGGGCAGCGTGCAGTTGTCCCTGCAGTTCTTCGACTTCGAGCGCGACGCGCCCGAGCCGTCCCCCCTGGAGTGGCAGCCGTCCTCGGATTCGTCGTCGATGCTGAACGTCGATCTGTGGCGCGAGATGTTGTCCGGCCCGTTGAAGATGCCGCTGGCCATGGTCAAACAGATCCGCGAGATGATCGCCGATCCGTCGCAGATTCCGACCAATGGCTCCGCCACCCTCGACTCGTTGCGATCGGCGCTGGGGCAGATGACCGACGTCGAACCGGCTCGTTCGCCACTATGGAACGTTCGCTCGTTGCGACGCCGGGCCGAGGTTCTCAGCGCCCCCTTCACGGACTGTCGCGACGCCGCCCGCAACCTGGGTGGCACCTTGAACACCGCACTTCTCTGCGCCGCCGCCGACGCGGCCGGTCGTTACCACCGGGCACTGGGCACCCCCGTCGACCAATTGCGGGCCTCCATGGCCATCAGCACGCGAAAGCAATCCGGTGACGGCGAGGCCACCAATGCGTTCTCCCTGGTCCGCATGTTGGTGCCCACCGCCGAGATGGACGTTCGCGAGCGATTCGCCGCGGTGAACGCCGCCACCGTCGAGGCGTCGAACGGTTCGGCGACGTCGCTGGTGGGAACCGCCGCCAGCCTCGCGACCGCCCTGCCGACCGCTCTCATCACCCGGGTGGCCCGACTTCAGTCCCAGACGGTCGATTTCGCCACCTCGAACGTGAAGGGAACCCCCATCCCGGTCTTCGTGGCCGGATCGGAGATCGTCAACAACTTCCCGCTGGGCCCCATCGGCGGAGTGGCCTTCAACCTCACGCTGCTGTCGCACGTCGGCAGCCTCGACATGGGACTGAACATGGACGCGGGGGCGATCACACATCCGGAGGTGTTGCGCGACTGCCTGAGTGACGCCTTCGAGGACCTGGTGAACACCGGACGCGCGAAGAAGCGGGCGAAAGCGTCGGGTCGCCCGAGGAAGTGAACGCTCAGCCGCGAACGGCGGTGGTGAGCAGATTGCGCACGTCGAGCAACAGGTCGCTCACCTCGTCGGCCGACACCAACTCGCGACGCACCATCTGCGCCAGCGCGGAGTCGATGGTCGACAGGGCGCGGTCGATCACCTCGGCCGACACGACTTTGATGTCGTTGATGTCGAGTTCGGTGATTTCTTCGGCCACCTGAGCTGTCATCGCAATCTCCCTGTTGATCGTCGCCAGCCCCGGAAAACCCGGATCTGGAAGCCTCCACGTGAACGTAACGCACGTTCGGGCTCGATGTGTGCATCGTATACCTGAGGTGTCGGACACATCGGGCACCTCGTCACACGTCACCGCACGGGGTCTCGGCGCGTCGTTCCCACCGACTCCCACGACCTACGATCCGGACATGGAATTGAACGGAGCCGGGACCGTCGTCACGGGTGCCTCGGGCGGAATCGGCGACGCGCTCGTGCGACGATTCCACGCCGCGGGGGCCAAGGTCGTGGCCAGCGACGTGAACAACGAGGGAATCTCGGCGTTGGCCACCGAATTGAACGCGATCCGCCCGAATTCGGTGCTGGCGGTCACCGCCGACGTGTCCACCGAGGACGGGAATCGCGAACTGGTGTCGGTCGCCCGCCACTTCCTGGAATCCGACGGCGGTCCCGGAATCGACCTGTTCTTCGCCAACGCCGGCGTGGGTGGCGGAACGCTCCTGGAGTCCACCACCGAGTCGCAATGGGACCTGGCGTTCGCCGTGAACGTTCACGCGCATCGCTGGGCGATGAAGCATCTCGTCGGTGATTGGCTGGCACGCGGACGCGGCTACTTCTGCTCGACCGCGTCGGCCGCCGGACTTCTCAGCCAGATCGGCTCGGGCCCGTATTCGGTCACCAAGCACGCGGCCGTGGCCTTCGCCGAATGGGTCTCCATCACCTACGGCGACCGGGGCGTGAAGGTCAGTTGTCTGTGCCCACAAGGTGTGAACACCAACATGCTGCGTCAGAGCGACGACAGCGGTTTCGCCGGTGCCACCAACGTGGTGCGGGCCGCCGGCGTCGTACTGGAACCGTCCGAGGTCGCCGACGTGGTGGCTCGGGCCATCGCCGACGAACGCTTCCTCATCCTTCCGCACCCCGAGGTGGCCGACTACGAGCAACGCAAGGCCGCCGACCGCGAACGGTGGCTCGCCGGTATGCGCAAACTCCAGGCCCGCGTGTTCGGAAGTCACTGATCGTGGCCCCCCGTTTCACCGCCGAGCAAGCCGACGTGCTGCGTCGCATCGGGCTGACGGCCGGCGAGGAAGTCCGCTTCCGCCGCGCCGACCGGGGGCGTTGGCAAACGGGCCGCATCTCCTGCGTCGAACGGGACGGAAGCATCACGGTGCACGATTCACACGGCGCGGCGCGCTCGTTGCGCCCCGAGAAGCTCGAGGTTCTGCGTCCCGGCAAGCGACGCAAGGCCGTCTGGACCCCGGTCACCGAGGTGGCGGTGACCTGGGAGCAACTCACCCTCTTCTGAGCGACTACCCTCGCCGCATGGGCGTACGACTGGATCCCGAAGACGAATACATGCACGAGCTCGGCCCCGAGTCGAACTTCAACGAGAGCATGTACATCAATTGTTTCGACCCCACCAACAAGGTCGGCGGTTGGTTCCGAATGGGCAATCGCGCCAACGAGGGTTACGCCGAGATGACGGTGTGCATCTATCTGCCCGACGGTTCGGTGGCGTTCATGTTCAAGCGACCCACCATCGAGAACAACGATCGCCTCGATGCCGGTGGTCTCACGTGGACCATGGTGAAGCCCTTCGAGGAACTGCGCATCGACTTCTCCGGCAAGGTGGTGGTTCTGGCCGAGCCCACACAGATGGTCGATCCCAAGACCGCGTTCAAGAACAACCCCTATGCCGAGTGCGAGGCCCACATCACGTTCACCGGTCAGGGACGATCCAGCATGTTCGGAGGCGAACCCGACACACCGCACGAGACTCCGGGTGAGGAGTTCGCCAAGGGCCACTACGAGCAGTTGATCGCGGCACACGGAAGCATCCGTGTCGGCGACCAGGAATGGGAGATCAACGGTTTCGGACTGCGTGACCACTCCTGGGGCCCGCGCTACTGGCAGGCACCGTGGTACTACCGATGGCTGACGGCCAACTTCGACGAGAGCCTGGGCTTCATGTTGTCGCGGGTGGCCAAGAAGAACGGTCCCGGCACCCGTGGCGGATTCGTGTGGGAGGACGGTCAGATGCACCTGTGCGATCACGCCGAGATCACCACGGTCTTCCAAGGTGAGGACACCTACCACGACAAGATCGAGGCGGTCCTGCGCAGCAGTCGCAGCCAACGCGAGTGGCGATTCACCGGTGACGTGATGAGCCTCATCCCACTACGCAACCGCCGCCAGACACCCGACGGCGAGTGGCTCACCACCCGCATCAGCGAGGGAATGACACGTTGGGAGATGGTGTCCGACGAGCACAAGGGCAAGGTCGGTTACGGCTTGTCGGAGTACCTCGACCAGATCATCGACGGCACACCGGTGGGCACCGCCGAGTGACCCTCGATCGTCTCGTCGTCTCAGACCAGCGAGACGGCAACGTCGGCCAGTTCCCGCAGTAGGCGTTCCAGTTCGCTCGCGGGCAGTTCCACGCCCTCGCCGTACAACTTCACCTTGGGTTCGGTGCCACTGGGCCGGATCTGCAGGCGCACTCCCCGACCGCCGACCTCGTCCAACCACAGCCGGACGAGATTCGCTTCCGGATAGTCGCGCACCGCCACCACGTTTCGCCCACCGATCACTTTCGGCGGCGTCGCCATCAGGGCTCGCACCAGACCGGCCCCCGACGACGGATCCATCTTGATGCTGCGCTCGGAGGTGACGTGACGACCGAACCTCACCGCGATGGAGTCCAACCGTCCCTCGATCGTGGTCCCCTCGTCCGCCGCCAACCCGGCGATCTCGGCCAACAACACCGCCGCGGCCAAGCCGTCCTTGTCGAGCGGACGATCGGCCACCAGGTAGCCCAGTGCTTGCTCGTAGGCGAACACCAGTCGCAGACCATCGGCCTTCATCGCCGCATCGGCGATCCACTTGAAGCCGGTGAACGTCTCGCGGTACTCCACCCCGTGCGCGGCCGCCATCTCGCCCAGCAACGACGACGACACGACGGTGGTCTCCACCAAGCGGTCGGAGCCCGTCGTGTGCCGCAGGATGTGATCGGCGAACAACCACCCGATCTCGTCGCCCCGCAGCAAGCGCCACTCGCCCGCCGCACCGCTCGGGACGGCGACACCGAGACGATCGGCGTCGGGATCGTTCGCGATCACGACGTCCAGAGATTCCCGGCGACCGAGCTCGATCACCAAGTCCATCGCGCCCGGCTCCTCGGGATTGGGGAACACCACGGTGGGGAATTCGGGATCCGGATGCTGCTGTGCGTCCACCACCGCGGGCGTGGGCAATCCGCACGCATCGAAGGCGCGCAGCAACACCGCGCCACCGACCCCGTGCATCGCCGTGTACCCCACCCGGGCGCCGCGCACGTCGGGACGCAGGCGCACGCTCGGCACCCAGTCGAGATACCCCCGGGTCGCCTCGTCGCCCACACGATGGATGAGCGGATCATCCGCCTCGGCCAGTGGCACCGTGGGGGCATCGACGGCGTCGATGCGCGCGGCGATCGCCTCGTCGTCGGGCGGCACGATCTGGGCACCGTGACCCAGATACACCTTGTAGCCGTTGTCCTCGCGCGGATTGTGACTGGCCGTCACCATGACGGCGGCGGCCACGTCGAAGCGTGGGATGTTCCACGCCAACACGGGTGTGGGGGTGACCCCCTCGATCAGGTGCGCCTTCATACCCCGTGCGGCGGCGACCCGCGCGGTGTCGAGGGCGAAGTCCGCACTCTTGTGGCGCGCGTCGCAGGCGATCAGGACACCACGTTCGGCCGCACCGGGAACGGTGGCCAGAAGATGATCCACCAGACCGGCCGCGGCGCGACGAACGACAAGACGATTCATGCGCGAGGGGCCCGCACCGATGGCCGCTCGCAGGCCAGCGGTCCCGAAGGTCAATCCGACCGAGAACCTTTCGTCCAACTCGGAGTCGTCGGAGTCCAGCAACGAACGCAATTCGTGTCGGATGTCGTCGTCGGGTTCGGCGCGTAGCCAACGCTCGGCGACGACACGATGCTGCGACATCGGGTCCTCAGAAGTCCGGCATGAGGGTGCGCAACTCGACCAACGGTCGCGGACCCATGTGGGAGATCACCTCTCCGGCGGCCACCGAACCC
Organism: Actinomycetota bacterium; assembly: GCA_009704425.1. Taxonomy (GTDB): domain Bacteria; phylum Actinomycetota; class Acidimicrobiia; order Acidimicrobiales; family Ilumatobacteraceae; genus Casp-actino8. Next base: position 6,035 of record WLEG01000087.1, read on the forward strand.
AGCCAACCGCTCTGCACGAGGTCGTACCCGTTCGTGTACCCGTAGAGGAATCCGGCCGCGTACAGGTCGCCGGCACCCGTGGTGTCGATGACCTGCTTCACGTCGTCGGCGTCGACGTGCAACACCTCGCGGTGCGTGACGATCGAGGTGCCGAGCGCGCCACGCGTGATGACGGCCAGCGAACTGTCGCGTCGGATCGCCTCGACGGCGTCGTCGAAGGAGTCCAATTCGTAGAGTGCCTTGAGTTCGGCTTCGTTCCCGAAGAGGATGTCCACCTCGTCGGCCACCAGGGCGCGGAAGTCCTCGCGATGACGTTCGACGCAGAAACTGTCGGAAAGACTGAGCGAGACTTCGCGTCCGGCGGCGTGTGCCACCCGCGCCGCATGACGGAACGCCTCCTTGGCGTCCTCGCGATCGAAGAGGTATCCCTCCATGTAGAGGACCCGACCGTCGGCCACCGTCTGCTCGTCGATGTCGTGTCGATCCAGATAACTGGACACCCCGAGATAGGTGTTCATCGTGCGTTGTGCGTCGTCGGTGACGACGATGATGCAACGTCCGGTCGGAATCTGATCGATGTGCTTGCCGGGGCTGAAGTGCACGCCGACGGCCAACAGGTCGTGGCCGAACACCTGACCCAGATCGTCGTTGCTGACCTTGCCGATGTACGCCGCCTTGCCTCCGAAACTGGCCACGCCGCACACGGTGTTGGCCGCGGACCCGCCGCTCATCTCGACCCCCGACCCGAGAGCCTTGTAGAGGTGAAGCGCGCGGTCGGTGTCCACCAGGGTCATGGAACCCTTCACCAACGACTCACGAGCGATGAAATCGTCATCGGCGTTGGCGATCACGTCGACGAGCGCGTTGCCGATGCCGACCACGTCGTAACGGGCCGGTCGTTGAGCGGGGGTGGCGGGCACGTCACCGAACGCTACTTGCCCCGGACGGTCCGGTCGTGCCAAACGATTCGTTCGGAGGCGGGAACTACCATGCCCCCGTGACCCACGCGCCCGAATCCCGCTCCGATCTCGATCCTTTTCGCCTGCCCCGCCACGTTCTGCCGCGTCGCTACGAGGTGCACCTAGAGCCCGAACTCGATGCCGCCACATTCTCCGGCCGCGTGCTGATCGAGACCACCGTCGAGGTCGCCACCCGGCTCATCGCGCTCAACGCCAAGGAACTGGACGTCACCTCCGTGTTC
>WLEG01000088.1 GCA_009704425.1 Actinomycetota bacterium
CGACCGAGCGGCAGTGCAGGGAGATCACGTGGGGAGCCTACCGACGGTCCGTCGGGCGCCGAATCGCCGAACGATCGTGCCCGACTGATCGAGACGGATAGATAGGGTCTCTTCGTCATCGTTCGTCGTGCGCACCCCGTGGAGGTGATCGTGAAATTCGTCTTCCAATACCCCGACTTCCACGGCCTCGACGGCGACATGCTCGATGCCGGAGACGTCGGAGACCTCGCCACCCGCGCCGAGAACGCGGGCTGGCACGGCTTCGCGTTCACCGAGCACCCCGCACCGTCGGCCAAATGGCTCGCAGCCGGCGGACACCAAAGCCTCGACCCCTTCGTCGCGCTGGCCCACGTCGGAGCGGTCACGCACCGTTTGCAGCTCATCACCTACATCTCGGTGCTTCCGTACCGCAATCCGATGATCACGGCCAAGGCCGCCGCCACCGTCGACAAGCTCTCGAACGGACGATTCGTGCTCGGGGTCGGCACCGGATACCTGAAGGCCGAATACTTCGCCGTCGGCGTCGACTTCGACGAACGCAACGAGATCTTCGACGAGGCCCTGGCCGTGATGCCCATGCACTGGTCGGGAGAACCGTTCGACTTCTCGGGCAAGCACTTCGATTGCCGCGGCATCATCGGTCGCCCCCGACCGGTGCAGCAGCCCATCCCCATCTGGATCGGCGGCAACTCCACGCTCACCCTGCGGCGGATCGCGAGCACCGGTCAGGGATGGATGCCTCTCGTGAGCGACGCCCCCATCTCCCCCACGGTTCGCTCCCCCGTTCTCAGCACGCCCGAGCAAGTGGCCGAACGCCTCGTGGTGTTGCGCGACCTGGCCGGCGATCGTTACGAGTCCTTGTCCATCATGATCCCCTACTCGGATCACTCCATTCACGATCTCGGCCGCGACGTCGAACGACATCGTGACCTTCTCGGACGCATCGCGGCCATCGGCACCACCCACGTGGCCATTGCCGGTCCGTCCGCATCGCACCCGGCCTCGGCGGAGTTCGTTCAGGGGTTCGCCGAGACGTACATGCCGTCGTGACGGCCATGGATCGTTCGTTCTTCCATCGGTATCTGAGCGCGTGGGGAGCCCGTGACGTCGACGCACTGATGGCGTTCTTCACCGACGACGTCGTCTTTCGCGACACGACCACGGGACACGGGGCGACGGGAAGCGCGAAGATGCGGCGTTTCGCGGAGGCTTCGTTCGCGTCGTACCCCGACTCCCACTTCGAACTCCGCACGCACGTGTGCGACGGAACCACGTTCGCCATGGAGTGGGTGATGCGACCCGGAGACATCCCGGGCGTGTCGTTCGGACGGATCATCGACGGCCGCATCGCCGAGCAACGCGACTACTGGGACGGGCGACTTCTCCCGTGAGTCGCCGTTCGAAATCGCTCGACGCCGGGTTTCCCACGGACGTCCCCATTCGTCGGGGCGACGATCTGGGCCCGAAGGCGCAGCGCACCGTGGAGCGCATCATCGAGAGCGCCCGCGGAGTGTTCCTCACCAACGGGTACGCCGGCACCACCATCGACGAGATCGCCCGGGTGGCCGAGATCTCGCGGGGATCCATATACACCTACTTCCCCACCAAGCGGGACGTATTGGTGGCCGTGGGCGCCGACAGCGTGCGCGCCACCGAGGCCCTCATCGACGACCTCGGCCGTCTCGGTCGCACCCGCAAGGGACTCACCGAGTGGGTGGCCGACTATTTCGCTTTTCTCGACGTGCACGGAGCGTTCGCCTTCGCCTGGACCGAGGCCGCCCAGAACGACGACGAGATCCGGGTGGCCGGCATGAAGGGCCACCTTCGGGTGTGTCGCGACTTCTCGCGCCGGCTCGCCGAGGCCACGGGGCGACCCATCGACGACCCCGAGACCTTCGGCCTCACCATGATCAGCATGCTCGAGCGACTGTGGTCCTACGGCAGCCTCTACAGCGGTCGCACCCGTCGCGACGTGGTGGTCGAACGTGCCGCGCTCACCATCTGGACGGCGGTTCGGGCCTGACCGGCCGAACCCTCTAAGGTTCGTCCATGACGAAGAACAAGATGTGTGAAGGTCGAATCTGCGCCGTGACCGGCGCCGGACGGGGAATCGGTCGCGAGTACGCACTCCTCTTGGCCGCCGAGGGCGCCAAAGTCGTGGTGAACGACTTCGGTGGCGCGCGCGACGGTTCGGCCAGCGGTGGAAGCAACCCCGCCCAGGACGTGGTGGACGAGATCACGGCCGCCGGCGGAGAGGCGGTGGCGCATCTCGGTGACGCCAGTTCCTACGCCGACGCCCAGGCGATGGTGAAGTTGGCCATCGACACCTACGGCGGCATCGACGTCGTCGTGAACAACGCCGGCATCCTGCGCGACCGCATGTTGTTCTCCATGTCCGAAGAGGAATGGGATTCGGTGATCAAGGTGCACCTGAAGGGCACCTGGGCCTCCAGCCGCGTCGTGGCCGAGTACTGGCGCAACCGCGCCAAGGAGGGCCTGAAGAACGACGGTCGCATCATCAACACCACGTCGGTGTCGGGTCTGTACGGCAACCCCGGCCAGAGCAACTACGGCGCGGCCAAGGCCGGCATCGCCACCTTCACGCTCATCGCCGCCGAGGAACTGGCGCGTTACGGCGTCACCTGCAACGCGGTGGCCCCCGGTGCGCTCACCCGCCTCACCGAGGATCTGGGTCTCCCGCCGGAGATGTTGGCGCGCTTCGGCCCGGAGTGGGTGGCCCCGGTCATCACGTGGTTGGCGTCGTCGCAGTCGGCCGACGTCACCGGTCAGGTGATCGAGTCCAACGGAAGCCTGCTCGGCATCGCCCAGGGTTGGATCCGCGGACCGCACGTGACGAACCCGCCGCTCGACCCGCACGAGATGGACGCGGTCATCCGCGGTCTGCTGGCCAAGGCCACCCCGCGCACCAAGATGTCCGACATCAACTGACGTCGACCGCCTCCCAAGCGGCGATCAGTTCGTCGGCGTCGACGATGGTGGCGATCATCGACAGGGAGTTCTCCAACACCGCGTCGGCGTACTCCTTCGGAATGCCACACACCGCGTCGCGAACGATCACGACCTGGTAGCCCAGATCGCAGGCGCTCAGCGCCGTGCCCAACACGCCCAGGTTCACGCTCACGCCCATGATCACCACCGTGCGACCTCCGAGGTTGCGCACCACGGCGTCCAGCTCGGTGCCGGTGAACGCGGTCATGCCATGGATGCGACTCATCTTGATGTCGGCGGGCTGAACGTCGAGCTCGTCCACGATCTCGGCGCCGGGCCGACCGGCGTCGATGGGGCCGTGGCCGACCTCGGCACGACGCTTGGCCCCGAGGGCGAAGATCCGACAGTTGAGCGACTGACCGGCGCCGTCGAAGCGTTCCTCGACGACGGCGTGCAGCACGCGAATGCCCCGGGCCCGGGCCGCCGCGCACACGCGTCCCGCCACGGGCAGGATGCCCGCCTCGCGAACCGCCACCGGCAGGGCGGCCAGGATGGCCTCGTCACCCACGATCCCCTTCTGCAGTTCGTTGGTGATCACCACCGTGTGCGCCGGATCCACGGTCATTCGCAAACGTTCCAAGGCTTTCGACATGCCCCGACGGTACCCGAGTGCTCCCGCGCCACCGAGCCATCACCCCGGAATCTCCGCATGGACAGACCCCGGAATTGACGGTAGTGTCAAGTCGTCCGAGGAGGAACCATGACCGCTCTTGAATCCCCGCTGCGCCCCGCCGATGCCGACATCGACTACGCGCTCTGCGACGCCGACCAGCACTACTACGAGGCCAAGGATTGCCTCACGCGCCATCTCGACAAGAAGTACAAGAACGTCGTGAAGTGGATCGACGTCGAGGGACGCACGTCGGTGATGATCAACGCCAAGCAACTCACCGTCGTTCCCAACCCGACCTACAACCCGGTGGGCGCCCCCGGCACTCTCGAGACCTATTTCCGCGCCGAGAACCACTCGGGTATGGAACTGCGCGACATGATCACCATGCAGCCCATCCAACCCGAGTACCAGAACCGTGACGCCCGCATCGCGCGGCTCGACGATCAGGGCGTGCAACTGGCGTGGCTCATTCCCAGCCTCGGCTTGGGAATCGAGGAGATGTTGCAGGAGGACCCCGAGTCGGGCATGGCGGTCTTCACCGCGTACAACAAGTGGTTGCACGACGACTGGGGCTACGACCGAGACGGTCGCATTCTCACCGGCCCCATGATCTCGTTGATGGACGCCGATCTGGCCGAGCAGGAACTCGACCGCGTCATGGAGATCGGCACGAAGATGATCATCATGCGCGCGGGCCCGGTGGGTAACCCCTACGGCCGTCCGCCGTCTCCCGCCGACGTTCGCTTCGATCGCATCTGGGCCAAGCTCGCCGAGGCCGGCATCATCGTGGCCATTCACGCCGGCGACGCCGGATACAACAAGTACCTCGGCGACTGGGGCGAACCCACCAAGTACATGGGCATGAAGTCCTCACCGCTCACCGAGGTGTTGGCCGTGGGCACCGAGCGTCCCATCTTCGACATGATGGCCGCCATGATCTGTCACGGCTTGTTCGATCGTCACCCGAAGTTGAAGGTGGCCACTCTCGAACTCGGCTCGGCGTGGGTGCCCGAGTTGCACCGTCGCCTGCGCGTCGCCTACGGCAAGACCCCCCAGTTGTTCAAGCGCGATCCCAACGAGTCGTTCCGCGAGCACGTGTGGGTGGCCCCCTTCTACGAGGACAACATCTCCCGCCTGCGCGACGTGCACGGCGCCGACCGCATTCTGCTCGGCTCCGACTGGCCGCACCCCGAAGGACTGGCCACGCCCGGCAAGTGGGTCGGGGACTTCCTCGACCTCGGACCGACCGACATGCGCAAGGCCTTGCGCGACAATCAGCTCGAACTCTGCGGCTACTGAGAGTCGTCGGGCGCGATGGCGCCCGGATAATCGCGTCGTAGACGGGCCGACAGGGCGCACACGATCTCGTACCCGATCGTGCCCAACGACGTACCCCAGTCGTTGGCGGTGATCTGCTGATCGCCTTGTCGACCGATCAGCACCACCTCGTCGCCGACCGCGCACCGGTCGTCACCCATGTCGACCATCAACTGGTCCATGGTGACCACGCCCACGATCGGGCGCGGACGGCCTCCGATCAACACCGCTCCCCCGACCGAGGAGAGGCGACGCGGAACTCCGTCGGCGTATCCGATGGGAACGGTGGCCACGTTCGTGGTGCGTTCGAATCGATGCCGATGTCCGTACGAGATCGCCTCGCCGGCGTTCACCGTCTTGACGAACGACACCCGCGACACCAGGGACAGAGCCGGACGCAGATCGGAACACACCTCGTCCATCGACGGATCCGGGGAGATGCCGTACATGGCGATACCGACGCGCACCATGTCCCGACGCGAATCGGGGTGGGCGATGGCCCCGGCCGAGTTGGCGATGTGCAGCCACCCCGGGTCCACGCCGGCACGGCGTAGATCGTCGATGACGACGTCGAAACGTCGAATCTGTTCGGCGGTGACCGGCGACGACACGTCGTCCGCGCACGCGAGGTGGGTGAACACCCCGCCGAGCGAAAGTTGCGGTGAACGCGCGAGGACACGTCCGCCCAACTCGACGGCGGCGTCGGGTCGCGCGCCCACCCGGTTCATTCCGGTGTCCACCTTCAGGTGCACCTCGTGTCCGACCACGTCGCGACGACGCGCCTCATCGGCCAGGGCATCGATGAAGGCGACCGAATAGGCGGTGGCGATGAGCCCGTGCGAGACCAACTCACCCACCTGATCGCGGGGTTGCTCGGACAGAACCAGAATCGGTGCTTCGATACCGGCGCGTCGCAGTTCCACGCCTTCTTGGACCAGGGCCACGCAGAGACCGTGCGCCCCGGCCTCCAACGCCGCCTCGGCGACCTTCACGGCACCATGGCCGTACCCGTTCGCCTTCACCACCACCATCACCCGAGCCGGCGCCGACACCCGCGCGAGTCGGGTCACGTTGTGGCGGATCGCGTCGAGATCGACGATGACGCGCGAGGAACGACCGGTCACGTCAGCCCCGCACTTCGGCGATGGCCCGGGGCAACAGGTCCAACAGGTCGGAGGCCACCATTCCCTCGTCCGCGTCGAACAACGACGCCGCGCGCGCGTGCAGGAACGCGGCGCTGGCGGCGGCCCGGAACGGGTGCATCCCTTGGGCGAGCAACGCACCGATGATCCCGGCCAACACGTCACCGGTGCCCGCGGTGGCGAGTCGTTGATCGCCGTTCGAGACGATCAACACCTCGCCCGACGGCTCGGCGACGACCGTGGTCGTTCCCTTCAGCAGACACACGCAGTTGGTGTCGGTGGCCAGTCGTCGTGCGCTGGCGATTCGGTCGTGCGACGGCGGATAGCCCAACAGATTGGTGAACTCCCCGTCGTGCGGCGTCAGCACGGTGCCCGATCCGCGTGAGCGCACGATGTCACGGGCGCCGTCACCGCCCCACGCCACCGCGAAGAGCCCGTCACCGTCGATGACCATCGGGACGTTCGCACCGGAGATGACCTTGCGGGTCTCGGCGATGGTGCCCTCGTCGCGACCGAGGCCCGGACCCACGACCATCGACTTGAACCGGGCATGATCACCGTTGATCTCGTCGAGGATGTCGCTCGACCAGTTCCATGCCGGCAACGATTTGCGCACCACTTCGATGGGTGTGGTGCGATCGCTCACGATTCCCGGCGATGCCGCGTGCACGATGCCCGCTCCCGATCGCATGGCCGCCGACGCGCACAGGTTGGCGGCTCCCATCATGCCCGCGCTTCCGGCCAACGAGAACACCGCCGACTTCCACTTGTGCGCGTCGAACGCGCGACGCGGCAACCAGCATCCGACGTCGGCGGCCTCCACCTCGTTGATGTCGACGTTGCCCATACCGAGCACGATGCCGATGTCGGCCAACTCCACCTCGCCGCTGAGGGCCGGTCCGGCTCCGAGGAGCAGGCCGGGCTTGAGCGCCACGAAGGTGACGGTGCGATCCGCGCGCCACGCACCGGGCGCCGCCAACCCCGTCAAGCCGTCGAGACCACTGGGAACGTCCACCGCCAGCACGGGGACACCGTTCGTGGACGGTGGATGCCATTCACCGCGGAATCCCGTTCCGTAGGCGGCGTCGATGATGAGATCGCACACCGGCAGACGAGGGGGCATGCGGTCGGCGTCGATGACGATGAC
>WLEG01000089.1 GCA_009704425.1 Actinomycetota bacterium
GATCTAGTCTGCTGTCGGACGTGGGGGTGTGGTGATGGGGGACGAGCGCGAGAGGTCGGAAACGGTTTCCACGTCGGTGAGTTCACCGCGTCGGCGGTTGGAACACATGGCCGAGCGGACGATCGCCCACAACAAGGCGGGAACCACCCATCTGACGGAATCGCCGACCACGATTCCGGTGTCGAACTATCACGATCCCGAACGTTGGCGCCGCGAGGTCGAGCTCATCTTCAAGCGGGTTCCCCTGCTCCTCGCCACGTCGGCCGAGATCAAGGACGCGAACTCCTACAAGGCCATCGAGGTGGCCGGCGTGCCGGTGTTGATCGTGCGCGGCGCCGATGGTGTGGCTCGGTCCTTCGTCAACATGTGCAGCCATCGTGGAGCGATGCTGGTGGACGAGGGCGTGGGTGAGGCCCGTCGGTTCGCGTGTCCGTATCACAACTGGGTGTACGACCAGCGGGGTGAACTGGTCGGGATGTACAAGCAGGACGACTTCGGCGTGGTGGACACGTCCTGCCTGTCGCTCACCGATCTGCCGTTGGTCGAACGCGCGGGGTTGATCTGGGTGACGTTGAACCCGACCTTCGCGGTGGATCCGGACGCGTTCCTGGCGGGCTACGACGAGTTGCTGGAGTTCTGTCGTTTCGCCGAGATGAACCACTTCGGTTCGCGGCGTCTGGTCGGACCCAACTGGAAGGTCTCGTTCGACGGTTACGTGGACTTCTACCACCTGCCGATTCTGCACAAGAACACCTTCGGCCCCGAGTTCCCGAGCGACGCGCTCTTCCATCGTGTCGGTCCGCATCAGCGGGTGACCGGGCCGCGCGGCAACTGGGCGAAACTGGAGAACCGTCCGCCGGACCAATGGCCCGAGTCGATTCTCATCGGAGGTGTGTGGAGCATCTTCCCGCACGCGTCGATCGCCGGTTTCGACGTGGGGGATCACAAGGTGTACCAAGTGGCCCGCATCTTCCCCGGCGCCACCGCCGAGGAGTCCGTGACGTATCTGGACTTCGTCTCCACCGCCCCGAGGACCCCCGAGATGATCGCGTCGATCGAGAAGCAGATCGCGTTCCTCGAGATGGTGGTGCGCGACGAGGACTACGCGACCGGCCTGAAGATCCAACGAACCGTCCGGACCGGCGCCAAGACCGAGTTCGTGTTCGGGCGCAACGAAGGTGGAGCGCAATACGTTCACGGTTGGATCGACGCCATCCTCGACACGGCGGACGAGGACCTGTCGGAACTCTTCCGGCGCGGAGTCGACGTGGCCCGCATCGTGAATCCCTGAGGGATCCCTGGTCGGGTCAACCGCGAGCGCGGTCGCGCGTGAGAGAATCGACCCCATGACAGGTGTCGGACTCTGCCTTCCCCAACTCGGACCTCACGTCACCGTGGAGGTGGTGGCCGAATTCGCACGACGCGCCGATGCACTCGGCTACTCGGGGCTGTGGGTGCAGGACCACTTCATGTACCCGCTGGCACCCGAGCGCGGCTACGGAGCCAAGGACGTGCTCCCGCCGGATCAGTACAAGTCCGTGTGGGCACCCACGGAGACCCTGGCGTTCGTGGCCGGTATCACCGAGAACGTCGCGCTGGGGACCAGCATCCTCGTGGCCGGCAACCATTGGCCGGTGCCGTTGGCGCAACGCCTGGCCACGATCGATCAGATGTCGCGCGGTCGACTGATCGTGGGTCTGGGTGTCGGTTGGAGTCCCGAGGAACACGTGGCCGCGGGCACCGACGTCACCGAGCGCGGACGACGCATGGATGATTTCGTTCCGACGATGTTGGCCTGTTGGGGCCCCGACCCGGTGTCGCACGAGAGCGAGTTCTTCTCGGTGCCCGAGTCGTGCGTGAATCCCAAGCCGTTCGGCGGTCGCCGCCCGAAGTTGCTGAGCGGCATGTGGTCGGCGCAGGGTCTCGAGCGCACCGCCCGATGGTTCGACGCGTGGAATCCGGCCGGGCTGCCCGTGGGCAAGGTGCAGAAGATGGTGGCGTCGATGGACGCCAAGCGGCCCGCCGGACGCCACGGACTCGAGGTGTACTACCGATCGTTCGTGCAGGCACCGAACGGACCGGCGCCGGCCGACGGCGACAACATGAGCGCGCTCGTCGCCGACGCGGTGGCGGTGCGTGAAGCGGGTTTCGCCGACTTGTGTCTGGAGCACAACTTCTGGTCGGGCATCCGGTCTCCCGAAGACTGGCTGGCGATCCCGGACCGGTTCCTGCCGGTTCTGGAGGCCGCTCGAGGCTGAATGCGATCAGTGCGCGGTGTTCAGTGCCGCGGGATCCGACAACAGGTCCACGATGGACCGGCAGAACTCGGCGGCTGGGGCGCCGTCGAACACCCGGTGGTCCCAGGTGAGGCTGAGCGTCATGCGCTTGACCGTGGCGGGCTTGCCCTTGGCGTTCAACACCACGTCGTCGCGCAGTCGTCCGACGCCGAGGATGGCCGTGTTGGGTGGATTGATGACCGGCGTGAATCCGTCCACACCGAACATGCCCAACGTGCTCACCGAGAAGGTGCCACCCTCGAGTTCTCCGAGCGCCAACTTGCCCTCGCGGGCGGCCGAGGACAACCGCTTGGTCTCGTCGGCCAGACCCGGCAGATCGAGGGACGGGGTGTTCTTGATCACCGGCACGATGAGCCCTTCGTCGAGGGCCACGGCCATGCTCACGTGCACCTCGGGCAACAACGCGATTCCGTCGTCGGTCACCTGGGAATTCACGATGGGATGCAGACGCAGCGCGCGGGCGCAGGCGGCGATGACGTAATCGGTGAAGCCGGGAAGTGTGGCGCCGCCCGCTGCTTTGCGGGCCTCGCGGTCGGCGACGACGGCGTCGAGGTCGGCGTCCATGTGCAACGTGAGTTGCGCCATGTCCCGCAGGCTGGACTGCATGCGCTTGGCGATGGTGCCGCGCATGCCGGTCATCTTCTTGACCGACGTCGGTGACTGCGTGGCCGGTGCGAGCGGTGCCACGGTCGCGGCGGATGTCGCGCCCGTCGCGGTGGGCGATGCCGGTGTGGCCAATCGCGAGCGCACGTGCGCGGCCACACCGTCACGGGTGACGCGACCGTCGGCGGGGTCGAAGGGGACCCGGGACAGATCCACGCCGAGCAGTTCGGCCAACTGGCGCGCGGCGGCGGTGGCCAGAACCTGCCCGTTGGAGGACATGACGGGTGCGACCGCGGGCGTCGCGGCCACGGGTGCGCGACGCGCCGACGGACTGTGGTGGGCGTTCTGCACGTCGGCGGCCACCACGCGTCCGTTGGGTCCGGTGCCGACGACATGAGCCACGTCGACGCCCAACTCGCGGGCCACCCGCTTGGCGTTCGGCGAGACGAACGCTCGACCATCGGTGGAGGCGCGCACGACGGTGGGTGCCATCGCCGCGGGTGTCGCCGGTGTCACGGCCGGAGTCGGTGCGCTCGCGGCGGGCGTGGTCGCGACCGGAGGTGCCTCGCCGTCGGCCAGCAGGAAGCCGATGGTCGCACCGCAGGGGAAGGTGTCGCCCACACCGGCGGTTCGGTGCAGGACTCCGGCGGCCGGTGATTCCACGTCGCTTTCGACCTTGTCGGTCTCGATGCGCAACACGGGCATGCCCGCGGTGATGGTGGCGCCGTCCTCCACGAGCCACTCGAGGATCGTTCCCTCCTCCATGGTGAGGCCGAGTTTGGGCATGATGAATTCAGTGGCCATGGTGGTCCCCGTCCGTGTTCGAATGTGATGGCGCGTCGAACCGTCTGTCGCGCGCGGCGATGTTCAATGTGGCTTCCACGTCGATGAGCAACGGACCGCTCTTGTCGACGCGTACGTTCACGCGACCGCGTTCGCTCACCGGTACGTCGCGTTCGCCGTCGAAGGCCAGCACGCACTTGCCGACGATCTCGACGTTCTCGCCCAGCGCGAGCGGGCGCACCTCGGCGACGTCGAGGGTGGTGAACGAGCCCGGTGCCAGCGGCACTCTCACGCGTCGACCGTCGCCGCCACCGAGGCGCACGAGGACTCCGCCGTCCTCCCAGCGATCGATCGGGTGGACGCGACCGGCGATGCTCGACAAGCCGGTGCTGGCCGGAGTGGCCACGGCGGCCACGACCGCGCGAACGGTGCTCGGATCACGAACGGCGCGCGCACCCACGAACTGGGCGTCGATGAAGGCCAGATCGACGAGGGCCAGGTCGTCACGCGAGACGTGACGTTCCTCGTCGCCGTCGAGCACGACGTCGTCGATGCGCACCGTGACGCGCTTCGATCGACGCCCGACTCGGGCGATGTCCACGTGACCCGAGGCCACCAGGGCCGCGGCCGCCCCGGCCGAGGTTCCGTCGATGGCGCTGGGGTACACGTTGTTGGTGCCGGTGGAGATGGCGATGAGCGGTGCGTCGGGCCATCCGAGGGCCACGTCGCGCGCGGTGCCGTCACCACCGAGGGCGATCACGGCACCGACCTGTTCCTTCCAGAAGCGACGCGCCGCCGCGATGGTGTCGAAGCGCGATCCGGTCAGGGGTTCGTCGACGATCTCGATCACACAATCGCGACGCGCTCCGCTCGAGTCGAGACCGGACAGGTCGAGTCCGTCCGCCGCGCGTTCGGCCAGTCGATGGCGATCGGGCATCAACAGGATGCGGGTGGCACCGGACTCGGCGGCGGCGACGATCGCCCGTCGCACGATTCCGACCTTCGTCACGTCGGAGGTGTGGGTGGCCGGGGTCACCAGTCGTCGGATGTCCTTGCCCGCGTTGGGGTTGACGATGATGCCGACGGTGGTCATGGGGGTCGATCAGACGCGAGCCATCACGTCCCGGACACCCTGGACGATGGTCTTGGCGTTCGGGATGTAGTGCTGTTCGAGGGCGGGGCTGAAGGGAACCGGAGAGAACGGAGCTCCGATGCGCGTGACCGGCGCGTCCAGGTAGTCGAAGGCCAGTTCTTGGATCTGCGAGGCGATCTCGCCTCCGAGTCCGCCGAAGCGAACGGCCTCGTGCACCACCACCGCGTGGTTCGTCTTCTTGACCGACGACACGATGAGGTCGGTGTCGAGGGGCTGAAGCGTGCGTGGGTCGATGATCTCGCAGTCGATGCCGTCCTTTGCCAACTCCTCGGCGGCGACGAGCGCCTCGTTGGCCATGCGGGCGTACGCGACGATGCTGACGTCCTTGCCCGGCCGCAGGATGTTGCCCTTGCCGAGGGGGATGGAATAGCTCTCCTCGGGCACGTGTCCGGTCATGCCCAGGAGACGCTTGTGCTTGATCATGACCGTCGGGTTGTTCTCCTGGATGCAGGCGGTCATGAGTCCCTTCATGTCGTAGGGATTGGACGGCATGACCACCTTGAGGCCCGGGATGTGGCACAGAAGCGCCTCGAGGGACTGACTGTGTTGCGCGGCGGCCGACAGGCCACCGCCACCGGCGGTGGTGATGGTGAGGGGAAGAACCGCGTCGCCACCGAACATGTACTTCAACTTGGCGGCCTGGTTCACGATCTGGTCGAGGGCCACGCAGATGAAGTCCATGAACATCAGGTCGACGATCGGTCGGAGACCGGTCACCGCGGCTCCGACCCCGAGACCGACGATCGCCTGTTCGCTGATGGGGGTGTCCACCACGCGGTCGGCCCCGAACCTGGCTTGCAGACCACCGAAGGTTCCGAACACTCCACCGAACGCTCCGATGTCCTCTCCGGCGCAGAAGACGTTCGGGTCGGCTTCCATCTGCTGTTTCACGGCCTCGTTGAAGGCCATCACGTAGGCGAGTTTGCGTTCGTCGGCCATCACTGGGCTCCGGTCATGCTGGTGTACACACCGACCATGATCTGATCGGGGGTGGGATACGGACTCTCGTCGGCGAAGGCGATGGCGGTGTCGATGTCGGCGCGCAATTCGGCCCAGATCGCGTCGAACTGATCGCGGGTGGCGGCCTTGTTCTCGATCATCCGGTCCTCGAGGGTGAAGATCGGATCGCGTTGCTTCCACATCGCCACTTCGTCGTCGGACCGATACTTCAATCCGAGGTTCTGCACGCCGTGGTGGTTGTAGAACCGGTACGTCTTGGCCTCGATCAGCGACGGGCCACCTCCGGAGCGGGCCCGCTCGACGGCCTCGACGGCGGCCTCGTGAACGGCGATCACGTCCATGCCGTCGACGATGACACCGGGCATTCCGTAACCGGCGGCACGGTCGACGATGTCGGTGATGGCCATGGTCTTGTCGCGGGGGGTGAACTCGCCGTATTCGTTGTTCTCGCAGGCGAAGACGATGGGGAGGTGGAGCGCGCAGGCCATGTTCGCGGCCTCGTGGAACGCGCCGATGTTGGTGGAACCGTCACCGAAGAAGGCCACCGCCACCTGGCCCCGACCGCGGTACCGATTGGCGAAAGCCGCACCGACGGCGATGGGGGATCCGGCGCCCACGATCCCGTTGGCGCCGAGCATGCCGAGCGAGGTGTCCGAGATGTGCATGGAGCCACCTTTGCCCTTGCAGTAGCCGGTGGCCTTGCCCATGAGCTCGGCCATCATCCGGTTGAAGTCCCCGCCCTTGGCGACCAGGTGACCGTGGCCCCGGTGGGTGGACGTGATGTGGTCGTCGTCGTTCAACGCACCGCACACGCCGGCGGCCACCGCCTCCTCGCCCACGTACAGGTGGAGGAAGCCGGGCAGGCGATTGGATTCGGCCAAACGTCCGGCCGCCTCCTCGAACAGGCGGATGCGCACCATGCGTCGGTGCAGATCGAGTTGCACGTCTACGGATAGGTCCATTGGATCTTCTTCCTTCTCGAGTCGAGGTTGGCGACGTCAGCCGTCGAGTCCGCGCGCCCACCGTAGTGAGCGTCGGAGCAGTTCGTAGTACGCCGGTTTCTCCCACGAACAGCGTTCGATTCGCGGGTAGTAGTCGAGGACCGGCTTCATGTCGTAGTGACCCCGACAATGGCCGAGGGTGTTGTACAGGATCGCGCCACGTCCGAGATGGCGCAGATACATCACGAGATGAGTGGGGTCACCCGAGGTCCAATCCGCCTCGGCGAATCCGGTGGCCTCGCCACTCCATGTGGTGTGAAGCAACGGGTGAAGAGCGTCGCGATCGGCGTACTCGCTCAGGTACAACTCGTCGTCGGTGTCGAACGACTCGATTCCCGCCACGAGCCAATGCGACGGGTCCGACACCGAGACCGTGTAC
>WLEG01000009.1 GCA_009704425.1 Actinomycetota bacterium
CCGGCGGACGTGCGTTCCCGGGAGCGCAGAACCCCCGAAATGGCTCCGGGCGACATCTTGCCGAGTCCCACGTCCACCAGGGTGCCCACGATGGAACGCACCATCTGGTGGCAGAAGGCGTTGGCCTGAATCTCGAAGCGAAGGATCCGAGCTCCGTGGTCGCTCGTGTGCTCGGACCATCGGGCCAGCGTCACCCGGCGGATCATGCTCGGGCCCGGGTCACCACGCTCGATCTGGTCCCGGCTCAGCTTGGGTTTGCGACAGAACGCCGAGAAGTCGTGCTCCCCCATCAACGGGTCGCAGCCCAAACGCATCAGGTCCAGGTTCACGGGCGACGCCACGTGCCACACCGTGGGGGCGAGGAAGGGGTCGGGCGTGGGATCGTTCAGGATCGTGTAGCGGTACCGACGCCACAGCGCCGAGAACCGGGCATCGAAGGCGGGATCGCCGGCCCAGGATGCGGCGCGCACCACGATGCCCGGCGCGCACATCTTGGTGAGTCGGCGCGGCAACGCCTCGATCTCGATGTCGCTGGGGAGGTCGCAACTGATCACCTGATCCCACGCGTGCACTCCGGCGTCGGTGCGTCCGGCCCCGGTGATCTCCACCGATCCGCGCACGATCAACGCGAGCGCCGCGGCCAGATCGCCCGCCACGGTCCGCACGCCCTCGTTCATGGCGAAACCGTGGAACTGCGATCCGTCGTAGGCCACCGACAAACGAGCCCGCCGGGTGGCGGGCTCGTTCACGTTCATTCGGTTGTCCTCGTGTGCGGGCGACGAGCGAGTCGTCGGCGGCCGATCAGACGAGTTCGATGCGCGCCATGGGGGCGTTGTCGCCCTGACGCGGTCCGAGCTTGAGGATGCGCAGGTAACCACCGTTGCGCTCGAGGTAACGCGGCGCGACCTCGGACACCAACTTGTGGGTCATCTCCTTGTCACCGAGGTAACCCTGGATCTGACGGATGCGGTGGATGCTGGTGGCGTCACCGTCCTGGGCCTTCTTGGCCTTGGTGATGAGCTTCTCGGCGATGGGGCGCAGGGCCTTGGCCTTGGCCTCGGTGGTCTCGATGGCCTCGGCGGCGATGAGCGAGGCGGCCAGGTTGGCCATCATCAACTTCTGGTGAGCGGAGCTGCCACCGAACTTGCGGGCGCGGCGAGGTGTTGCGGGCATGGTGATGTTCTTTCGTCTGTGATTCGTGAATGTCAGCCGCGCAGGGACAAGCCGCGCTCATCGAGCTTCTGCTTGACCTCGTCGAGGCTCTTCTGGCCGAAGTTGGTGATGTTGAGAAGGTCGTCCTCGGTCTTGCTGAGCAACTCGCCGATGGTGTTCACCTGGGCGCGCTTCAGACAGTTGCGGGGACGCTCGGACAGGTCCAGATCCTCGATGGCGATGTCGAGGTCGGGGCTGGTGGCGCCGGCCTGGATGACTTCGCCCAACTCGAGACCCTTGGGCTCGTCGGACAGGTTGGCCACCAGGTCCACCAGCGAACGCAGGGTGGCGCCGGCCGAGGCCAGAGCCTCGCGCGGGGTGATGGTGCCGTCGGTCTCGATGTCGATCACGAGCTTGTCGTAGTTGGTGCTCTGCTCCACGCGGGTGGGCTGCACGTCGAACATGACGCGGCGCACGGGCGAGAAGATGGCGTCGATCGGGATCACACCGATGGTGCCGTTGCCCGAACCACGGTCGCTGCTCAGGTAACCGCGACCCTGCTCGACCGTGAGGTCGACGGCCAAACGACCCTTGTCGTTCACGGTGGCGATGACGAGGTCCTTGTTCAGGATCTCGACCTCGGCGGGGCAACGGATGTCGCCGGCGGTGATGACCGCGGGTCCGCGCACGTCGACGCGAATGGTGACGGGCTCGTCGGCGGCCGACGTGAGCACGACGTCCTTGAGGTTCAAGATGATGTCGGTGACGTCCTCGGTGACACCGGGGATGGTGTCGAACTCGTGCAGGGCCTCATCGAACTTCACCGTGGTGATCGCGGCGCCCGGGATGGACGACAGCAGAACACGACGGAGCGAGTTGCCGATGGTGTGGCCGAAGCCGGGCTCGAGCGGGCCGACGGAGAACGACTGCCGATTGTTCGACTCTTCGTTCTCGGTTTCGACTGTGGGGCGCTGGATGACGAGCATGTGTCTCTTCCGTTCGTCGGGTGTTGGGGACTGACTGTGTGGGATTACTTCGAGTAGAGCTCGACGATGAGCTGTTCGCGCACGGGCACGTCGATGTGCTCACGGGCCGGCTCGGTGCGAACCGTGACCTGCTTGCCACCGTCGCCACCTTCGAGCCAACCCACGATGGAGCGGTCGAGCGTGTCGACGTTGTGCTGGATGACGATCATGTCGCGGGCCTTGGTGGACAAGCTGATGACGTCACCCTTCTTCACGCGGGCACTCGGGATGTTCAGACGCTTGCCGTTGACCAGGATGAGGCCGTGGCTGACGAACTGGCGGGCCTGCGGGCGGGTGCTGGCGAAACCGGCGCGGTACACGACGTTGTCGAGACGCAGTTCGAGCAAGCGCAGAAGGTTCTCACCGGTGGGACCCGCGAGACGGTTCGCCTCTTCGTAGGTCTTGCGGAACTGACGCTCGAGGACGCCGTAGATGTACTTGGCCTTCTGCTTCTCCTGCAGCTGCGCGAGGTATTCGCTGCCGGCCGAGCGACGACGCGTGCGGCCGTGCTGACCCGGGGGGAAGGGACGACGCTCGAGGGCCTTGCGACCCTTTTCGTTCTCGAACAGGTTGGTGTTCAGGCGGCGCGACAGGCGCACCTTGGGACCGGTGTAGCGGGCCATCTCTTAGTTCCTCTTCCGCTTGGGCAACTTGCAACCGTTGTGGGGCACGGGGGTGACGTCCTTGATGCCGGTCACTTCGATACCGGTGTTCTGCAACGAACGAATGGCGGTGTCGCGGCCGGAGCCGGGGCCCTTGGCGTGCACTTCGACACGACGCATGCCCTGCTCGAAGGCGACCTTGGCGGCCTTCTCGGCGGCCAGCTGCGCGGCGAACGGAGTGCTCTTGCGCGAGCCCTTGAATCCGACGCCACCACCCGACGCCCACGAGAGAACGTTGCCCTCGGTGTCGGTGATGCTGACGATGGTGTTGTTGAACGAGCACTTGATGTGGCACACACCAACGGCGATGTTCTTGCGTTCGCGCTTACGGGGGCGGCGTCCGCCCGGCTTCGGCTTCGCCATGATTACTTCCTCACTGCCTTCTTCTTGTTGGCGACGGTCTTCTTCGGGCCCTTACGGGTACGAGCATTGGTGTGGGTCCGCTGGCCGCGCACCGGCAGGCCCTTGCGGTGACGGACGCCCTGGAGGCATCCGATCTCGATCTTGCGCTTGATGTCGGTCTGCACTTCACGGCGAAGGTCACCCTCGACGGTGATGTTCTGATCGACCCAACCGCGGAGCTTGTTCACTTCGTCATCGGTGAGGTCGCGAACGCGGGTGT
The DNA here is from genome assembly GCA_009704425.1 of Actinomycetota bacterium. Taxonomy (GTDB): domain Bacteria; phylum Actinomycetota; class Acidimicrobiia; order Acidimicrobiales; family Ilumatobacteraceae; genus Casp-actino8. The sequence continues at coordinate 3,462 of WLEG01000009.1, forward strand.
TGGGATCGATGCCGAGATCGGCGCACATGCGCTGAGCCGTCGGCTTGCCGATACCGAAGATGTAGGTGAGCGAAATCTCCAACCGCTTCTCGCGGGGGATGTCAACGCCGGAAATACGGGCCATGAACGTTTCCTTGCTTCCTTCTCAGCCTTGACGCTGCTTGTGACGCGGGTTCTCGCAGATGACCATCACACGACCGTGACGACGGATCACCTTGCACTTCTCGCAAATCTTCTTGACACTGGGCTTGACCTTCATGGCCGTCTCACACTCTCGTTTTTCACTTGTAGCGATACGTGATGCGACCTCGGGTGAGGTCGTACGGAGTGAGTTCCACTTGCACCTTGTCGCCGGGAAGGATTCGGATGTAGTTCATCCGCATCTTTCCGGAGATGTGCGCCAACACTTTGTGGCCGTTCTCCAACTCCACCCGAAACATCGCGTTCGGCAGGGATTCGAGAATGGTGCCTTCCAGCAGGATGGCGTCGTCTTTGGGCTTGGGCAGAACTGCCTCCTTGTAGGCGGGGTTGACGAACTGCGACGAGACACGAGGACGCGCGCAGGACCGGCCGTTGGGCCGAGGGGCAATGCTACCGCCGAGACGGACACTCACCAATCGCCCGATCCGGGATATTTGGGGGCCTCGTCGGAGGGTCACCCTAGTCGGGTCGGTGCCCCGCGTCCGGGCATTCACGACACCGTTATCCACAGGCACGGTCACGAACGGTGCCGGGCGGCGTCGATGGCCGAGGTGAGACGGGCGAAGACCTCGTCGGGCGCGGCCGAACCATCGACCACGCTGAGACGACCCTGCCGGTCGTAGTAGTCGAGCAGCGGACTGGTCTGGCTCTCGTACAGGTCGAGACGCTGATTGATGGCGTCGGGGGTGTCGTCGGCGCGCTGCACCACGTCTCCCCCACACGAGTCACAGATCCAGGGGCTGTGTTCGACACCCTTGGCGGTGTAGTTCGCACCGCAGTCTCGACACGTCCGACGCGAGGAGATACGGGCGATCACCATGTCGCGCGGCACGTCGATGTCGATGACGGCGTCGATGGGGCGACTCGCCGAGATGCGGTCGAGAGCCTCGGCCTGCGTGACGGTGCGGGGGAACCCGTCGAGGATGTAGCCCCGGCTGCGGGCGTCGTCCTGCTGGAGGCGCTGGTCCACCAACCCGATCATGATGTCGTCACCCACCAGCTGCCCGGCCTCGATGACCTGTTGGGCCATGCGCCCGAGCTCGGTGCCCTCACGAACGGCGGCCCGCAACATGTCGCCGGTGGAGATGTGGGGGACAACGTAGTGACGGGACATGCGCAGACACTGCGTTCCCTTGCCGGCACCCTGACGGCCGATGATGATCAGGCGGACACCCGTGATCATCGGATTACTTCAAGAATCCCTCGTAATTGCGCAGCATCAACTGACTGTCGACCTGACGCATCAACTCGAGAGCGACACCGACGGCGATCAACACGGTCGTTCCGGCGAAGGGGAACGACTGCACGTCGCCCACCCACAACACGATGTACGGGAGGATCGCGATGAAGGCCACGAACAGAGCACCCGGCAGGGTGATGCGATTCACCGTCTTGGCGAGGTAACGCTCGGTCTGGGGTCCGGGACGGATGCCCGGAATGAATCCGCCCTGTCGACGGATCTGGTCGGCCTGACGAATGGGGTCGAAGGCGATCGAGTTGTAGAAGTACGCGAAGGCGATGATCAACAGGGCGAACGAGACGATGTAGAGCAAGCCCTGCGACGACACCAGGTTGCGGTCGACCCACTCGGTGACCGTGCGACGCCATCCGCGGTCGCTACCGATCACGTTGGTGACGAGCACCGGAAGCAACATCACCGAGCTGGCGAAGATGATGGGAACCACGCCGGCCTGATTGACCTTCAGCGGGATGTAGGTGCTCTGACCGCCGAACATGCGACGACCCACCACGCGCTTGGCGAACTGGACCGGGATGCGTCGCTGACCCAGTTCCACCCGCACGACCGCGATGAGAATGCCGATGGAGATGGCCACCAGGATTCCGAACACGACCCACTTCTTGCTCTGCAGAATGGAGTAGTAACTGAACGGGAGCGAACTGACGATCGAGGCGAAGATGAGCATGCTCATTCCGTTGCCGATGCCCCGCTGGCTGATGAGTTCACCCATCCACATGAGCAACGCTGTGCCGGCCACCAGGCTGATGATTACAAGCAGGCCACGCGGCCACATGCCGTCGGGCAACAGGACGATGTCGGGGGCGTTGGCCGAGGCGGTGAAGAAAGCCGAGCCGCGTCCCTGACCGAAGATGAACGTCAGTCCGGCGGCCTGGAGCAACGCGATGGCGATCGCGACGTACCGTGTCCACTGCGTGATCTTGCGCTGGCCGACCGCACCTTCTTGCTGCCACTGCTCCAACTTCGGGATGACCACCGTGAGCACCTGCATGATGATGCTCGAGGTGATGTAGGGCATGATGCCCAACGCGAAGATGGCGAACGACGAGAAGGCTCCGCCCGAGAACAGGTTGAGGAAGCCGAGCGCACCTTGCTGACGAGCCGACTCGCGCAACTGACGCACCGCTTGATCGTCGATGCCCGGAACGCGGATGTGCGCGCCGATGCGATACAACACGACCATCATGACCGTGAACAGGATCTTGTTCCGCAGGTCCGGCACCTTGAAGATGTTCTTCAGGTTCGACAGCACGTGTTCTCCTCGGGTCTAGCGGTGGTCGTCGATCGGGAGACGACCGGATCAGCGGTTGGTGAACTGGTTGCCGTTGGCAGCCGGACGCACCTTGTACGGCAGCGGAATGATCGTGACCGAACCACCGGCCGCTTCGATGGCGGCCTGAGCAGCCTTCGACACGGCGTGGGCCGACACGTCGACCTTGCGCGTGACCTGTCCGCGAGCCAGCACCTTCACGAACACGTCCTTGTGCAGGACGCCACGAGCCGACAACACCTCGGGGGTGACGACGGCCTCGTCGAGCTCGTTGATGGTGTCGAGGTTGACGGCCTGGTACTCGATGCGGAAGGGGTTGTTGAATCCCTTCAACTTCGGCACGCGCTGCTTCAGGGGCATCTGACCGCCTTCGAAGCCGCGGGCGACCTTGCCGCGACCACGCGAATGCTGACCCTTGGTTCCACGGCCGGCGGTCTTGCCACCCTTACCGCCGATACCGCGGGCGACCCGCTTCTTGCGATGGGTGGAGCCCGGTGCCGGTGCTAGTTCGTCGACGCGCATGGGTCAGCTCTCCTTGGACGTGGCCGGGGAAACCTCGACCAGATGGGGGACGCGGGCGATCATGCCGCGGATCTCGGGGCGGTCGGGAAGCACGTTGGTCTTCCCGATGCGACCGAGTCCGAGCGCACGAAGGGTGCCACGACTCTTGGGCTTGGCGTGAGTGGACGACTTCACCTGGGTGACGGTGATCATCGGTCCGGTGTGCACGACGGTCTTGTAGGTGGCCATGATCAGTGAGCCTCTCCGGCCGCGATCGACTTCTTGGTGTCGGTGTAGGCCTTCAGCAGTCCCTTGGGGACGAACGAATCGGCGGGGATTCCGCGACGCGCGGCCACTTCGTCGGGACGCTGCAGACTCTGCAGTCCGTTGATGGTGGCGCGGGCGACGTTGATGGCATTCGAGGAGCCGAGCGACTTGGCGAGCACGTCGTGGATTCCGGCTTCTTCGAGGATGATGCGAGCGGCACCACCGGCGATGACACCGGTACCGGGCGCGGCCGGCTTCAGCATGACGCGACCGGCTCCGAGGATGCCGATGATGGGGTGGGTGATGGTGGCACCGGCCATGGGGACCGAGAACATGTTGCGCTTGGCGTCCTCGGTGCCCTTCTGGATGGCCAAGGGAACTTCCTTGGCCTTGCCGTAGCCCAGGCCCACGCGGCCGTTGCCATCGCCGACCACGACCAGCGCGGTGAACGAGAAACGACGACCGCCCTTGACCACCTTGGCCACGCGGTTGATGTGGATGACGCGCGACTCGCGACCACCGTCGGGCGTGTTGCCCTGGCCGGGGCCGGGACGGTCACCCTGGCGCGGGTTGCCCGGGCCACGATCGCCCTGACGGGGATTCGGATTGTTCGGGTTGTTCGTCATCAGAACTCCAGTCCGGCTTCACGAGCGGCTTCGGCAACCGCGGCAACGCGACCGTGGTACAGGTAACCACCACGATCGAAAACGACTTTGCTGACACCGGCGGCCTTGGCGCGCTCGGCAACGGTCGTGCCCAACGACTTGGCGGCGTCGACGGTGCTGCCACCGGCGGCGCGCAGGGCCGGCTCGTTCGACGAAGCCGACGCGATGGTGACGCCGAGATCGTCGTCGATCACCTGCAACATGATGTGCTTGTTCGAGCGGTACAACGACAGGCGCGGACGCTCGGCGGTGCCGTGGATCTTCTTGCGCACGCGGTTGTGCCGGATGAGGCGGCTCTCGCGACGTTCTTTGCTGATCTTGGTCATTTCGTGTTCCTATTGATCTTTCGGACGCCGGTCACTTCTTGCCGGCCTTACCGGCCTTGCGGAGGATGCGCTCGTTGAGGTAGCGGACACCCTTGCCCTTGTAGGGCTCGGGCTTGCGGATCGAGCGGATGTTGGCGGCCACCTGGCCGACCGCTTCCTTGTCGATGCCCTTGATGATGATGCGGGTCTGGACCGGAACCTCGAAGGTGACGCCCTCGGGGGCGTTCACGTCGACCGGGTGCGAGAAACCGAGGTTGAGGCGAAGAGCCGACGGACCCTTCAACTCGGCGCGGTAACCGACGCCGACGATCTCGAGCTCCTTGGTGAAGCCGTCGGTGACACCGACGACCATGTTGTTCACCAGGGCGCGCGACAAACCGTGCAGGCTGCGCGACTGACGCTCGTCGTTGGGGCGCTCGACCAGAAGGGTGTTCTCCTCCTGACGGACCGAGATGCCACCGACCAGGTCGCGCGTGAGGGTGCCCTTGGGGCCCTTCACCGTGACGCTGGCGCCGGACATCTTGACCTCGACTCCCGAGGGAACCGTGATGGGTGCTTTACCGATACGTGACATGTTGGTCTCCTCGACTCACCACACGTAGCACAGGACTTCGCCGCCCACTTTGCGCTTGCGCGCTTCGCGATCGGTCATGAGTCCCTGACTGGTGGACAGGACGGCGACTCCGAGGCCACCGAGCACGCGCGGCACGGTGTCGGACTTGCGGTACACGCGAAGTCCGGGAGTCGAGATGCGCTTGATACCGGCGATGGTGCGACGGCGCTCAGCGGAGTACTTCATGGAGATGGTGAGCACCTCGCCGGGACCCTTGGTGTTGGGGGCCACCGCGAAACCCGCGATGTAACCCTCCTGCTCCAGGATCTTGGCCAGGGCGACCTTCTGCTTGGATGATGGCATCTTCACCTCATCGTGCATCGCCGTGTTGGCGTTGCGGATGCGGGTGAGCATGTCGGCAATGGGATCAGTCAGCATTGGTACCTCACCAGCTCGACTTCGTCAGACCGGGGATTTCACCGGCGTGGGCCATATCACGAAGGCACACGCGGCACAGTCCGAACTTGCGGTATACGGAACGGGCGCGACCGCACTTGCGGCAGCGCGTGTAGCCACGCACCTTGAACTTGGGCTTGGCTGCAGCCTTGTTGATCAGAGATTTCTTCGCCATGAGTCAGTACCTCTCGCTCACTTCTTCTTCTTGGCTGCGAACTGCGGGCCGCGACGGGTGGACTTCTTCTTCGGAGCGGCGGCGGCATCGGCGCCCCGCTTGAACGGGAAACCGAACGCGTCGAGCAGAGCCCGACCCGCTTCATCGGTGGTCGCGGTGGTGACGATGGTGATGTCCATGCCACGAGGCGCGTCGATCTTGTCGTAATCGATCTCCGGGAACACGGTCTGGTCGGCGAGACCGAACGTGTAGTTGCCGCGACCGTCCCACGAGTGGACCGGCAGACCGCGGAAGTCACGGATACGCGGGATCGCCACGGCGATCAGGCGGTCGAGGAACTCCCACATGCGATCGCCACGCAAGGTGACCTTGCATCCGATGGCCTGGTTCTCGCGCAACTTGAAGTTGGCGATGGAGTCACGCGACTTGGTGACCTTGGGCTTCTGGCCGGCGATACGGGTCATGTCGGCAACGGCACCCTCGAGCAGCGACGGCTGCTGAGTGGCACGACCGACACCCATGTTGATGACGATCTTCTCGATGCGCGGCACCTGCATGGCGTTGGAAACGCCGAGCGTGGCCTTGAGCGCATCGCGAATCTCGGCCTGATACTTGGCCTTCAGACGCGGTGATGTTGCGGTGGTCATCAGACTTCCTCACCCGTGGTCCGGGCGATGCGCACCTTGGTGCCATCGCTGTTCGTCTTGAACCCGACGCGCGTGGGCTTGCCCTTGTGGACGAGCATCACGTTCGAGGCGTCGAGCGGCATGTCGCGGTCGATGATGCCGCCCTGCTGGTTCGCGCCCTTGGGCTTCTGGTGCTTCTTCGCGACGTTGATTCCGTCCACGATGACCTGGTTGGTGCGGGGCATCACACGCGAGACGGTGCCTTCCTTGCCCTTGTCCTTACCCGAGATCACCACGACGGTGTCACCCTTCTTGATTTTCATCTCAGAGCACCTCCGGGGCCAGCGAGACGATTCGCATGAACTTCTTGTCGCGCAGTTCGCGACCGACCGGTCCGAAGATGCGCGTTCCACGAGGAGTGAGGTCGTCCTTGATGATGACGGCGGCGTTCTCGTCGAAGCGGATGTAGCTGCCATCGGGACGGCGCTTCTCCTTCTTCACGCGAACGACGACGCACTTCACGACGTCACCCTTCTTGACTCCGGCGCCGGGGATGGCGTCCTTCACGGTGGCCACGAAGATGTCCCCGATCGAGGCGTAACGGCGACGGGTGCCACCGAGAACCTTGATGCAGAGCACTTCCTTGGCGCCGCTGTTGTCCGCCACGCGAAGGCGGCTTTCCTGCTGGATCATTGTGATTCCTCCGTCGTTCCCTGGCCGCTCACTTGGCCCGCTCGAGGATCTCGACGACGCGCCAACGCTTGGTCTTGGACAACGGGCGGGTCTCCATGACGCGCACCTTGTCGCCGACGTTGGCGTCGTTGGCCTCGTCATGGGCGTACAGCTTCTTGGTGCGCATGACGAACTTGTTGTACTTGGGGTGGCGAACGCGCTCGACGACCTCGACGACGATCGTGCGGTCCATCTTGTTGGACGACACGATGCCCTCGCGGACCTTACGGTTCGGGCGCTCGGTTGTTTCGGTGTTCTCGGACATCTGGTTCACTCTCCGGCCTCGGCCGCCGCGATCTCGCGCTGACGGATGAGGGTGTTGATGCGGGCGATACGGCGACGCACGCGACGCAGTTCGCTGTGGTTATCGAGCTGACCGGTCGCGCTGCGGAAGCGGAGGTTCAGCGCCTCCTGCTTGGCGGCACGCAAACGGTCGACCAACGACGCGAGGTCGAGTTCGCTCAGTTCGGTGCGGTCCTTGCTGGCCTTGGTTGCCATGATCAGATCGCCTCCTCGCGGGTGATGATGCGCGCCTTGATCGGAAGCTTCTGGATGGCCTTGTTCAAGGCCTCCAGCGCCTGATCGCGGGCGGGGAAGGACAGTTCGAACAGAACGCGACCCGGCTTGACGACGGCCACCCAGAACTCGGGGTTGCCCTTGCCCGAACCCATGCGGGTTTCGGCCGGCTTCTTCGTGACCGGCTTGTCGGGGAACACGTTGATCCAGACCTTGCCACCACGCTTGATGTGACGGGTCATGGCGATACGGGCCGCTTCGATCTGACGTGCGGTCAACCAGCACGGCTCGAGGGCCTGGATTCCGTACTGACCGAAGGCCAGTTCGCTTCCACCCTTGGCCATACCGCCGGTGCGGCCACGGTGGTGCTTACGGTGTGCGACTTTGCGAGGCATCAACATGGTGATCAGTCCTGTCCGCGGAAGTGCGGGGTCTCGTGGCCCTCGTGGGTACGACGGGCAATCTCTTCTTCCTCATCGAGCAACTTCTCGAGTTCGGGATCGGCTTCCTTCACCAGCGGGCTGGCAGCGGCCTCGGCGGCCTCCTCGGCCTTGCGACGACCGCTCGACGACACGACCTTGCGCGCGCCGGGGGCACCCGAGGTCTCGCCGACGGCCATGGCCGCCTCGCGAACGATCTTGTCCTCGGTCTGGGGCTTGTACGGCAGGATGTCGCCGCGGTAGATCCAGACCTTCACACCGACGCGACCGCTGGAGGTGCGGGCCTCGCGGAAGCCGTAGTCGATGTCGGCGCGCAACGTGTGCAACGGCACGCGACCTTCGCGGTACCACTCGGTGCGGCTCATTTCGGCACCGCCGAGACGACCCGAACACTGAACGCGGATACCGAGGGCGCCGGCCTTCTGGGCGTTCTGCACGGCGCGCTTCATGGCGCGACGGAAGGCGATACGACCGACGAGCTGATCGGCCACGCCCTGGGCGATGAGGGCCGCGTCGAGTTCGGGAGACTTGATCTCGACGATGTTCAACTGAACCTTCAGGTTGCCGGTGAGCTTGGTGAGACCGGCGCGCAGTTCGTCGGCCTTGGCTCCCTTGCGACCGATGACGATGCCGGGACGAGCGGTGTGGATGTCGACCTTCAGGGTCTCGCCACGCTTGCGCTCGACTTCGACGCGCGAGATGGCGGCGTCGGGCAACGAATCATTGATGAACGCGCGGATCTTCCAGTCCTCGGTGAGGTATTCCTTGTACTGGCGCTCGCTGAACCAACGGCTCTTCCATTCGGTGGTCACACCGAGACGGAAGCCGTAGGGATTGATCTTCTGGCCCATCAGTTGGTCTCCTCGGCATCGGGCGTGGCGGTGGTTTCGTTCTCGGCGACCGCGTTCTCGACGGACGTGGTCTCGACCGCGGTGTCGTTCTCGGTCGACTCGATCTCGGTGTTCTCGGTGCTCTCGTCACCCTTGGTGGCGCGAGCCTCGCGGCTCTTGGTCACGCGGGCGCGACGATCGGCCACGCCGCCGACGCGACCGGCGCGACGACCCGTGAGGGCGCGCTCGCGACGAGCCTGGACAACGGCGAGAAGATCGGGTTCGATCACGCCGAGCACGATGGTGATGTGGCACGTGCGCTTGTTGATGCGCGTGGCACGACCGCGGGCGCGGGGCTTGAAGCGACGCAGGGTCGGGCCCTCGTCGGCGTAGCAGGCCTTCACGTAGAGGGTCTCGGCCTCGAGCGAATCGTTGTTCACGGCGTTGGCGACGGCCGACGCGAGAACCTTGCGCACCACGCGAGCGGCCTCGCGCTCGGTGAACTGCAGAACCTGATCGGCCGACACGACGTCACGACCACGGATGAGGTCGAGGACGACGCGGGCCTTGGAGGCCGACATGCGCGAACCACGAAGGCTGGCGCGGATGCCGGTGCGCTCGCCGGCGACGAACGAGCGCTCGTTCAACTTGGGACCGGTCATTACTTCTTACCCTTCGTGTTCTTCTCCATACCGGCGTGGTACTTGAAGGTGCGAGTCGGTGAGAACTCGCCCAACTTGTGGCCGACCATGGCTTCGGTGACGTACACCGGGACGTGCTTGCGACCGTCGTGCACCGCGATGGTGTGACCGACCATGTCGGGGATGATGGTGGAACGGCGGCTCCAGGTCTTGATGACCTTGCGCTCGTTGGCGGCGTTCAGAGCGTCGACCTTCTTCACCAAGTGGTCATCGACGAACGGGCCCTTCTTCAGGCTGCGAGACATGTGTTACCCCAATCCTTTAGCGACGGCCCTTGGCCGAACGACGACGGCGGATGATCAACTTCTGCGACGCCTTGTTGGTGTCGCGGGTACGGCTCTCGGGCTTACCCCACGGCGACACCGGCGGACGTCCACCGGAGGTCTTACCTTCACCACCACCGAGCGGGTGGTCGACGGGGTTCATGGCCACACCACGGGTCTGGGGGCGAACACCCTTCCAGCGGTTACGGCCGGCCTTACCGATCTTGATGAGCTCGTGCTCGGCGTTGCCCACTTCGCCGACGGTCGCGCGGCAATCGATGAGAACGCGACGCATTTCCGAGCTGGGCAGACGCAAGGTGGCGTGATCGCCGTCCTTGGCCACCAGCTGCACGCCGACGCCGGCCGAGCGGGCCATCTTGCCACCCTGTCCCGGGCGCAGTTCGACGTTGTGCACGACGGTACCGACGGGCATGTAGCGCAACGGCAACGCGTTGCCGGGCTTGATGTCGGCCTTGGGGCCGCTCGAGATGTGATCGCCCACGTTCATGCCCTTGGGCGCGAGGATGTAGGCCTTCTCGCCGTCGGCGTAATGCAGAAGAGCGATGCGGCAGGTGCGGTTGGGGTCGTACTCGATGGTGGCGACCTTGGCGTCCACGCCGTCCTTGTTCCGCTTGAAGTCGATCATGCGGTACTGCTGCTTGTGTCCGCCACCGCGGTGACGGGCGGTCTTGCGACCGTACGCGTTGCGACCACCGGACTTCGGCTTGCTCGTGAGCAAGGACTTCTCGGGGGTCGTCGACGTGATCTCGGAGAAATCCGACGACGTCTGGAACCGGCGACCGGCTGATGTTGGCTTGCGCTTACGAATTGCCATGACGTGATGCCTCAGTTGTTCTCGAACAGCGGGATCTCGCTGCCGGGGGCCAGGGTGACGATGGCGCGCTTGAAACCAGCGCGACGACCGGGGCGGTTGGTGCCTCGGGTGCGCTGGACCTTGCCCGCACGGTTGAGCGTGTTCACCTTCAGAACCTTCACGCCCCAGATGGCTTCCACGGCGTCGTGGATCTCGGGCTTGGAGGCGTCGGGGTGAACCTGGAATGTGTAGACACCGGTCTCGATGAGCGCGTAGCTCTTCTCGGACACGACCGGGGCGAGGATGATGTCGCGGGGATCCTTCATCACTGACCGTCCTTGCTTGCTCCGGGCAACGAGGCCTTGGAGAACACGATGTAGTCGTTGCACAACACGTCGTACGCGTTGAGTTCGCCGATCTCGATGAGCTGCACCTCGGGGAGGTTGCGGAACGAGCGGATGGCGTTGATCTCGTCGCGACGAACCACGACCAGAATGCGACCCTCGAGGTTCAACGCGGCGAGCGCGGCCTGTGCGGCCGAGGTCTTGGGCGTCTCGAAGTTCCACGCGTCCACGACGACGACCTTGCCCTCGTTCGTGCGATCCGACAGCGCGGACTGCAGCGCGATCTTGATCATCTTCTTGGGGGTCTTCTGCGAGTACTTGCGCGGCTTGGGTCCGTGAGCGACGCCACCACCGGAGAACTGCGGCGAACGGGTGGAACCCTGACGGGCGTTACCGGTGCCCTTCTGGTTGTAGGGCTTCTTGCCACCACCGGACACCTCGGCGCGGGTCTTGGTGCTCTGGGTACCGGCGCGACGGTGCGCGAGCTGGGCGGTGACGACCTGGTGCATCACCGGCACGTTGGGCTGACGACCGAAATCGTCGTCGCTCAGATCGAGCGAGCCGACGTCCTTGCCAGTCTGATTCTTGAGCTTCACGGAGGGCATGTGGTCACTTCCCCTTCACCGCGTTGCGAACGATCACAACGCCACCGTTCGGGCCCGGAACCGAGCCACGCACCAACAACAGGCCACGCTCGGCGTCGGCCTCGACAACTTCGAGATTGAGAGTGGTCACTTGCTCGTGACCCATGTGGCCCGCCATGCGCAGACCCTTGAACACGCGACCGGGGAACGAGCACGAACCGATCGAGCCCGGCGCACGGTGGTGCTTGTGGTTACCGTGGCTGGCGCCCTGGCCGTTGAAGTTGTGACGCTTCATGCCACCGGCGAAACCCTTACCGCGGCTGATCGCGGTGACGTCGACCTTCTGGCCCTTGGCGAGAACATCGACGGCGATCTCCTGGCCCACCTCGAACCCGTCGACACTGTCGAGACGCAACTCGACGAGACGACGACCGGCATCGACACCGGCCTTGGCGAAGTGTCCGGCTTCGGGCTTGGACAACTTCTTGGCGTCCTTCGAGCCGTAGGTGACCTGAACAGCGGCGTAGCCGTCGCGCTCGGAGGTCTTGATTTGAACGATGCGAGCGGGCTCGACACGAAGCACGGTGACGGGGACGACGCGATTGTCATCCGCCCACACCTGTGTCATGCCGACCTTTTCGCCGACGATCGCTTGCTTTGCCATGAGGCAGCCTCTTCATCCATCCGCATCGCTGCGGTCCTTGCGACTTGACTGATTCGCGTGTCGGGCGGAGAACCGCCGTTCACGCAAATGCTCCACAGGTCGCTGACCGGTGGAGCATTGGTTTCGGTTGTTGCCATGTGGTCCCCGGCGAACCGGGCTCACATAGACATCGATTGCTGTGATCCGGGCGAACCCGTTTCACACGAGGGGCGAACGCTACCTGCGAGAACGGCCCTCCCCAACCCGCCGGGGCCGGGGATTCTGCGAGGGGGATGTCTCACCGGGTCGGTGATCCGCCGTCCCGTGACGGGTCATCGGTTGAACGTACTTATCCACAGGCTGTGGATAATGTCCTCAGGGGTAGCGGGCGGCGAGCCACTGTGCCGCGTGCGCCAGGGCTTCGCGCCGGTGACCCTCGAGATAATGGGGTGCCCCGGCCATCTCGATGTAAGTGCGGTCGGCCGCCCCACTGGCATCCACGATCTCTTTGGCCTGCCAGATGCGTATTTCCGTGTCGGCCGTGGGGTGGATGAGCAGGGTCGGGACCGTGACCCGGGGCATGGTGTCGGCCAACTTGGCATGGCTCGACAGGCCACTCCAGGTACTGAGCCACCCCCGAGCCGTCATGGTGCGGGCCAGTCCCCCACGTCCGTAATTGGCGTCGAAGGGGTCGGGGAAGGCGAACAGGGACCCCATCGGCCGCTGGTCGGGGTCGATGGAGAGATCCAGATAGGCCGGATCGGCCAGGGTCCGGTAGATGGTGAGGTACTTGGTGAACACGCCTCGTCGGCGCCATTCCCGCCACGCGTGGGGGTCCACCCGGGAGTCCACCCCCCGTGACCGGCCCAGCGCCACCGTCGACTCCTCGATGCTGGCGTTGGCGATGGCGTCGATGCGGGCCACCCGAGCCACCTGGGCCGCGCGATAACGCGCCAACCACGCCGGGTCGTACGAGCACGGCTGGGGCCACGGACGCCACCCGTTGTCGGGGTTGTACATGTCGAGTTCGGGATCGGTGGAGAAGGGGTCGTCCTCGTCGATGACGCTGGGGTCGATCACCTGCAACATGAACACACCTTCTCCGGGGTGTGCCGCCATTCCGATCCACCCGTCGCCGATGCCGCGCTCGGCGTGCGCCATCGCCATGAGCGATCCCCCACCGGAGTTGCCGAGTAACACCACGGCCTCGGCACCACGTCGCTTCATCTCGGCGTGCGCCGTCTCCACGTCGACGATGCACGACTCGTGCAAGCAGTCCGTGTCGTTGTTGATGAATCGCGTGCTGAAACCGAGCACCGCGTAGCCGGCCGCGGCGAGCAACGGAGCCGCGTAGTGAACGCTGAAGTCGCCGCGCGGATGCGACAGGATCACCGCGGTCTTCCACGTGCGACCATGAGGTGGGGTCCACAACAGACCGCGCACCAACGCGCCGTCGGGGCTGACCAATCGAATCGACTCACGGGGAATGTCGACACCCGGGTCGTCCTCGGGCAACGGCCAGTAGTTCAAACCGAACGGACGGGATCCCCCCAGATGCGCATCCAACATGAGCGCACCGTAACACCCGCCCCACGCGGTGGCCGGTGGTTGATCAGACACTGATCAGACACTGATCAGCCGATGTTCATTGGGGGATCATTCGGTGGGACGTTCGATGAGCGTCGCGCTGAGCGTCAGACGATCACCGTCGCGCAAGACCTCGATCTCGATGGTGTCACCCGGCGACTGATCACGAATGGCCGCCACCAACGCACCCTGCCCGTCCACCGGTGTTCCACCGGCCGACACCACGATGTCTCCGGCGCGCACTCCGGCGATGGACGCCGGCGAGTCCGGAGCGACCTCGGTGATCAGCGCACCGCGACCACCGTCGTCACGACTCTGCAGGCCCACGCCGAGATATCCCTCCACGCGGCTGGCACCGTTCGAGATGGCGCGCAGTTCATCGATGACCGGGAGCGCTTCACCCACCGAAATGGAGAAGCCCACGTTGTTCGCCGCGGTGCCCGCCGTGCTGGTGAACACCGCCGTGTTGATTCCGACCACTTGTCCGCGCGCGTTCACGAGTGGACCACCCGAGTTGCCCGACGAGATCGCCGCATCGGTCTGGATGAGGCCGTCGAGCGCCCCGTCTCCGTTCTCGATGGTTCGGTTCAGCGCCGAGATGATCCCCCGCGTGACGGTGGGGCCGCCATCGAGGTCGAGCGCGAATCCCACGGCCACCACCTCGTCGCCCACGCCGATGGAGTCGGGATCGGCGAACACCGCCGGCGTGAGATCGGTGGCGTCGATCTTGAGCAACGCCAGATCGTTGCCCACGTCCATCGCCAGCACGGTGGCCGGGATCGGGTCGATGCTGTCGCCGAACAACACGCTCACATCGGTCGCCCCGTCCACCACGTGGGCGTTGGTGAGAATCTCACCGTCGGCGGAGATGACCACGCCGGTTCCGGTGCCCTGACCGGCACCGAGACCCTCGTCGATCTCCGACACCACGGTCACCACGCTCGGTTCGATGATGCCCACCACGGCCGCCACGTCGAGAGCGGGCAGATCGCCGTCCGAGGGAGGCGCGGTGATCACCGGGTTTTCGTTCGATCCGGTCTCGGTGGGCGCCAGCGTGTCGTCCGATGCGACCACCGTGGACGGCGTGGAGCTCTCGTTCGACGACTCGCGACCGGACTGCGCGATCTGGGCGCCCATGAAGCCACCGAAGACCGCGGCCACCACCACCAACGACAACACCACCCAACGGCGCCGCGACGTGTTGGTCGCCGGGGCCGATCGATCTTCCAGGGACGGGGGCGGGAACATGTCGGTCACGAGGAGATTGTGCCTCGGCGACGCGGCGAATGTCTCGTCGTCTCGGGTGTGAAATCGGTAAGAACGGGAAAACGAAAAAGCCCGGGGGTTCCCGCGCGAATCGCGTCGGTCACCACCCGGGCCAGTCTCGTCGGATCAGGCGTTCTGAACCTTGATCTCCACTTCGACGCCGGCGGGCAGATCGATGCGCTGAAGGCTGTCGATGGTCTGCTGCTTGGGGTCGACGATGTCGATGAGCCGCTTGTGGATGCGCATCTCGAAGTGCTCGCGGGAGTCCTTGTCGATGTGCGGTCCGCGGATGACCGTGTAGCGATGCTTGTCGGTCGGCAACGGAATGGGTCCACGCACGGTGGCGTTGGTACGAGCGACGGTCTCGACGATCTTGCGCGTCGACTGGTCGATGATCTCGTGATCGAACGCCTTGAGGCGGATGCGGATGATTTGAGCCATGATGTGTCAGCCGATCACTTGATGATCTTGGTGACGCGGCCGGCGCCCACGGTACGGCCACCCTCACGGATGGCGAAACGCAGACCCTCGTCCATGGCGATCGGCTTACCGAGCTCCACGGTCATGGTCACGTTGTCTCCGGGCATCACCATCTCGGTCCCGG
>WLEG01000090.1 GCA_009704425.1 Actinomycetota bacterium
AGGTCGAGCGGGTCGGGCAAACGCATGTCGGCGTGGGTGTCGGCCACCGCCGCGTCGAACATCTCGACGATGCGTTCGCCCCGCGCCCCCTCTCCGCGTTGGGCCCGCCACGTGCGCAACGCGTCGATGCAGCGGGTGGCGAACACCGCATCGACGAACGTGGCGCCGGACGGGTACCGCGTGGCGAGGTCGCTGACCTTCCTCGCCAGGTACTCGTCCATGGCGCTGGCCACCTCGTCGCGGATGGCCACGGGCAGTCCGCACGTGTTGAGACGACGCGCGAGTCGACCGAGGGCCTCGGCGATGAAGGCCAGTTCGCGGGCGGTGTACTTGGGGCTGTTCATGATGGTTTCCTTTTTCGACCCGGGGTGTCCGGTGTCGGTCGTTGTGGATGCCGGCGGACGCCGGCACCCACAACATGACAGGAGGGTGTGACGGGTTTCCCGGTGCCGGACTTTCAGCGTCCCGACGGGAAGGCGGACGCGTGCACCAGCCGATTGTTCAGGGCCAACGCCTGACCGGTCACCCGATCGGTCACCACCTGGCGCCATTCGCCCAGACCGAAGTCCGAACGGCCGAGCGGGCCCCGCACTTCACGGTCGAATCGACGCAGGAAGCCGAGGGCCTTGTCGGCACGGTTGCGGGCCGACGTGTCGGAACCGACCTCCGAGGCGAAGGCCGATCGGACGAGGGTCTCCCACATCGACGCCAACAATGCCGGGTCGCCGAACACGTCGGCCGAGACCACCCGACCCCGGTTCATGACCACGATGCCCGTCTGCTCGGGGAGCGGACCCCAGGAGGCGACCTCGTCCACCATCGCCGCGTCGTGCGAGGTGGGGCGACTGCGGAAGTACTCGTCGAGAGCACTGGTGTCCGAGCTCAGGTGACTCGACAACAGCAAGCTGTGGACCTCGCTCCACACCTCGTTCTGGTCCCGACGGTTGGCCGAGCGACGGATCGACGGCGGAGCCATCTCCCCCACCCCGCGGAACTCCTGCGCCCCGTGCCAGCGACCCTGTTCGACGCACGACACCGGTATGTCGCAGACCGAACGGCCCGGGATGATGACACTCTGGTTGAGCACGCGCTGCTGTCGTCCACCTTCCAGGGTCTCGCCGGCGAACAACACCACCGGTTCGGGGTTCGGGTTCTCCACCTCGAGGATGGGCACGGTGGGGGTGGCCTTCTCGCGGACCTGGAACCCGCCATCGGGACGGACGACCCCGAGCCGGGAATCCGGTGCGCCGGGTCGGTACACGGGAAAGATGGCGACACCGCGCTTGGTGATGGGCCGACCGATGGCGGTCGACCGGATGAAAGTGGTGGTCATGTTCGGGCTCCTTCTCGACCCGGGATGGGTCACGAGGAGAGGAACGACCGGCGACGCCGAAAGTGTGCGAGGGGCGCGACGTCTCGACGTCAGCCGTGCTTGCCGCGCAGGTGTCGACCCACGTAGGCCACCACCACCTGGTGGACGTCGTCGTCGAAGAAGAGGTGCACGCGATACAGACGAGCGCCCTTGCCGTTGCGGATGTGCGCCAGGGCGAACTCGGTGCGTCCGCGCCACGCGAACGCGTAGTCGCTGCCGAACTTGTACTCGGCCGTGTCGGACACTCCGGCGGCGTAATTCAATCCGAGGCTTCGACACGAGATCGTGAGCGAGGCGTTGTTGATCCGCCCGGTCTGCCAGTCGCCGGCCACCACGTTCAGGCGCACGAGATCCTGCAACAGACGGTTCGCGTCGATGTTCTCCAACTCGCGCGCGGTGACGAACGCGTTGTCGTGGAACGTGAGGTGTTCGCAGATGCGCGACGCCTGATTGACGGCATCGATGGCGCTGGCGGCACGCAAGCCCTGGGGCGAACGTCCCAGTCGCACCTCGAGCTCGGTGTTCATCAACACCAGGCTCTCCACCAGATCGTTGCGATTCTCCAGCAGGTCCTGCTTCTCGGCGATCACCCGATCCGCTTCGGCCATGGCCTGTTCCAGATCGTCGAGCCGGTTGAGGTCCTCCTGCCACTGCTCGAGGACCGCTCGGTACTCGGACCACGAGACGTTCTCGGGGTCGGCGGCGGGGTCGTTCGGGCCGGTTTCCTTGGCCGAGGTGATCGGCGGTGCCACCGGTGCCGACGTGTTCGCCGCCGGGTTGGCGGACGTCCGACGGAACAGCGGAGCGCGCAACGGTGCGAGCGAAGCGGCGGCCGATTCGGTGACCGTGTCGATGAGGCGACCACGTTCGATCTTGGCCGCGTCGACCGAGAGTCCGGTGCCGTTCGACGTGGCGTGCTCGGTGCCACCGGGCCACACGATGGTCAGACCCTGTCGCGACAGGATGTCCTTGCCGTACATGCGATTGAAGGCCACGCGCGCGGCGTCGCCGTGTATCTGCACGACGTGGGCGAGGCCGGTGAGGGACAACGACAGACGACCGGAGTCGAAGACCGCCTTGCCGCCGTCGGGCACCGATTCGATGATCACCGGCAACGCACGACTCGGTGCGTCGCAGAACGCCGCGATCGATTCGGCTCCGTCGGGTGCGTCGACGACGGCGACGGAGGCGCGCAAGCGCATGGTGGCGTCGTACATGGCGCACGCACCGACCAGTTCGTGCGCCAAGACACGTAGCGACATCACGCTCGTGGTGGGTGGCTTGCGGGTGACGCGTCGGCCTCCGGGGGTGACCGCACACCGAATCTCGAGCGTCGTGGCCGACTCCGAGGAGGCCAACGTGATGGTGACGCCGGCCATGGCCCCGTCACCCACCGGTCGGTCGATGCTGCACCGCCACCAACGCTCGGGGTCCTCGTCGTCGATGCGCACCGACAGCCCGGCCTCACGCTCGTCGACGGGGTATTCCCTCTCGAGCCAACGCATGGTGATCTCGCGCATGGTGGCCTGCTGCACCGACGACCACACGGGTCCGTCGAGTCGAAGGCAGTACACCGGTCTCACGGGTTCCAGTCTCGCCGCTCCACGATGTGAAGACACGGAAGATCGCGACATACGGTGCCCCGTGGACCAAAACGATGTCGATCACCTGCTGTTGTTGCTGAACGGCGTGGCCACCTGGACCATGGTGGGCCTCATCTGGTTCGTCCAGCGGGTGCACTATCCGCTGCTGGCCACCATCGGCCCCGACCGGGCGCGGCCCATCGCCCTCGAGCACCAACGTCGGACCGCGTCCGTGGTGGGTCTGCCCATGGCGGTGGAGGGCCTCACCACGCTGGCCCTGCTGGTGTGGCGACCCGAACCGATCGCGGCCGGTTGGGTGTGGGTCAACGCGGTGTTCCTGGCCGTGGCCCTGGGCAGCACGATCCTGTTGTCGGTGCCCCTGCACGCCCGCATGGCCGAGTCCCCCGACGAGTCCGTCGGGCGACGACTGGTTCTCACCAATTGGCCCCGCACCATCGCCTGGACCGCGCGCGGTGTGGTGTGTGCCGTGATGATCCAGCTGGTGTTCACGGCCTGACCGAACCCCCCGCCACCCCGGTGGCATGATCGCGACCCCATGCGACTTTCGCGAGACATCATCGACCGGGCTCTCGACTGGGACGTGAGCGAGGCCAACATGTTGCGCCGGTGGTACGTCACGGCCGCGGATCGAACCATCGACTACGTGCTCGCCCACGTGGTCGACGGGATGGACCGCTTGATCCGTTGGTACGAGGGGACCGTCGTCATCGACGTCTTCCCGCGGCCCGACGCGTTCTTCTCGAACGAACTGCTCCGCATTCGGGGTGACGGCGCGCGCTGGTCCGCCACTCTGTGCGGTCGACCCGATCGCCACTTCGGGGAGATCCCGGAACGACTGCAGGACATCCTCGTCGACCACGGCTGGCGTGCCGAAGCCGAGGTGGGCCGGGACTTCCAGAGGGTGGCGTGTCGCGAGTGTGGTTTCGTCCACCCGTGCGACTGGGTCTACGAACAGCCCGCCGACTCCTCCACCTACGACGTGGTGGCCCACGTCGCCGACGCCGCCCGGCTGGTCCACGACGCACCCTCGGGCGAATGGTTCGTCCAGGCCAGCGTGTACAACGCCCGCGACGAGGTGGGCGAGATCACCCAACGTTGTGACCTCCATACGTCGCAGGACGGATTGGCCGTCGACTGCGTGGTGGACCTGATCGAGTTGCTCCCCCTCGACCTTCGATCGCCCCTGGTGCGGCGCGCGCTCTGGCCGAACGATTCCTACTGGGCCGAGTGGGCCTGCTTCTTGGAAGTTCACGACGCCCACGAGGGCCCGTGCCCCCTGGACGAGTTTCCGAACGACGACGGGTACGACGACTGCGACGACGAGAATGGTGACCCGAACGCCTGGTGAAGCCCTCTGAGCAGGGATGATGCGCCGGATTCAATCCGTGTCACACCCATGTGCTACAATACATTTACCAACGAGAGATTGCCACAACTCGGGGTTGTAAAGTGTCAGATTGTTGATTACATTTGGTGCTTGACAAGTAGTAACCAGCCCGAGTACCATCGGGTCCACCGACAGAGCGGGAGAGGATCCCGCTCATCAACAAGGAGAACCACCGGCAAGACGTACAGGACGCACCACCACGGCGACGACCGCCGACTCGAGCTCACCACGAACCAGTCAGAGAAAGGACCCCACACCATGAGCAGCAACCAGATCACCACCACAATGAACGACCCGGACGATGTGAATGCCTACCTCGCCGAGCTCGTGGAAGTTCTCGAGCGTATGGTCGGCAAGCGAGCCAATCTGCGTCTGCACCAGGCGGAGGATTTCGTCCGGTACTTCGTGGCTTGGGCGTGGGGTCGTCCCGATCTGATGGATCGGTACGTTCCGCGGGCTCTGGCCGCGGCCAGCTTCAAGCAGCGGCTCATCGACTTTCTCCGTCAGGAGGGGCGACAGTTGCCCCAGGGCGAGTACGACCCCAAGACCGGCAAGGTCCGCAACGCCATCTGGTCGCTGGACCATGTCCTCTTCGAGGACGATGACAGCGTGTTCACCTTCGGTGACACGCTGGAGGGCGACGACGATTGGATGGAACGTCTGCTCTCCAACGATGTCATCGCCCGAGCCGTGAGCGTGCTGACCCCCGAACAGCGGGAGATCTTCCTCCTCGTGGAGGGGATGCAGTACAAGGTCACCGAGGTGGCGAACATGTTCGGTTACAAGCGTGAATGGACCCAGCGTGAGTTGGGCAAGGCACGCCGGGCGATCGCCGACCTTGCCCAGGCGTGGAACTGACGAGACGAGAACGCCGAACCATGCCCGACGACACGAACACCGACACGAAGAACGTCGACACCGACTACTTCGACATCACCGAGTTGGTCGAGCGCGCCAACGCCCGCGCGCGCACGCTCAACATCGGTGATCTGTCGGTGCGCGCCGTGCGCTTCTACATTCAGCGCGGCTTGTTCACCAAGGGCCTGATGGTCAACCAGTTGCCCGACGTCCGCCAGCGTTCTCTCACGCACAAGGGGAACCAGCGCTTTTTCACCGACGACGACGTGGCCACCCTGGTCAACATCAAGGGTCAACTGGACGCCGGCAAGACCGTGGCCGATCTGGGTGGTCGTGAGATCCGCGAGAGTTCGCGTCCGTCACACGACGACGATCTGTCGGTGCGCAAGTTGTTGTTCACCGAACTGAACTCCTCGATGATCTCCGACGAGATCGTCCTGTCGTCGATCGACTCCTCGATCAGCACGCCCCGGGTCGAGAAGTCATGGACCGTGACGTTGCGTTCCGACGTCACGTTGCACGGCACGGGTGCCGCGCCCTCCGAGGACGCCGTTCACGAACTCGTGCGCGTGGTGAACAGCTACTTCGCACCGTTGGCCGCCGCGGCCATGCCGGCCGACACCGGCAAACTGAAGATCGAGATCGAGCTGGCCGACATCGCCGCTCCCTTCAACGGAGGCATCGTCAACTCCTCCGACGCCGAGGTCACCGCCGGCGGCGGTGCGTCGGCGCGCATCTGGGAGGTGTGCGGTCACGACGAACTCGGTCGCGAACGCGACAAGCTCGCCGCATCCGGTTTCCGGAGACTCGATCCCGGCACCGCGGTGTTCACCGGCGCCGGTCGTGGCACGGGCATCGGCTTCGAGGGCGTCATCCACGCCCACGGTCCCCGATGGATCAGCCCCTACGACAAGAGCGGCCACACCGTGTCGATGCACGGCGAGGACGAGATGTTGGCGCGCACCTGGCGGGCCGTCCTCGCGGTCGCCGACGAACGAGGCATCCCGAATCTGGTGACGCCGGCCATCTCGTCGGGCATCTTCGGATTCCCCAGCCCGCACGTGTTCGAGGTGGCGTTCCGCACGTTGCTCGACACCGCCACCGACGTGCAGGTGGTGCGCTTTCGCACCATCAGCCGACGGGCCTTCGATCAGATGATCGACGCCCTGCAACGCGTTCGCAGCACCGGGTAACCGGCACCACGCTCTCGCGCACGTTTTCGATCGTCACGATCGTTTCTGCCGAGTCCACCAACCACCGGCGTCGACCGACGCCGCATCACGGAAAGGGCACTCCCGCCAACACCATCCCCAACCCCGACCACACCAATCAACCCGGCTTCCCCGCGAAAGGACAACCAATGACCACGGACCAGTACTTCGAGCTGATCATGAAGCTGCTCGACCGACGACTCGGCGGCATGATCCGGCGCGGCGAGGTGCGCGTGCAGGAGGCCGACGACATCGCCCAGTACTTCTGCGAGTGGTTGCTCAATCGCCCCAAGGTGATGGAGACCTACGGACCGAACGCCATCGTCAGCGTGGCCCTGAAGCAGCGCTTCGTCGAGTTCATCCGTCGCCAGGCTCGTCAGAATCCGACGATGCCGTACGACGGCTCGGCCATCGACAAGCGCATGTTCATGGAGTACCTGGACCAAGCCGGGTGGGGACCGTCCGGCTACGCGCCGACGCACACGGTGGCCGCCAAGGAGTTCGAGGACGGGGATAACGATTCGTCCGAGGCGTTGTCGCTCATCGAGAAACTGGATTCCGGTGTCGACGTGGCCCGCGACAACGAGCACCAGATGATGATGCAGGCCATGCTCACGGCGTTGAACCCCGTGCAACGGGAGGTGTTCATGTTGGTGAACGTGCAGGGCTACAGCGTCACCGACGCCGCCCGGAAGATGGGCATCCGTCGTGA
>WLEG01000091.1 GCA_009704425.1 Actinomycetota bacterium
GGCGACCATGTTCACGCCGAAACTGGTTTGCAGTTGGGTCTGCTTGTAGAGGTTGTTCAGCACCACGTTGGCGTTCGCGTCACGCTTCAGGGTGATGGTGAGGTTGGTCTTGCCGCCGGAGGAACCGTCGTTGACGTCGGCAATGCCATCGAGTTCGCCGTTGTCGACCAACTCTTGGATGCGACCGGCGATCGCCGAACAGCTGGTCTGGTACGGAAGCTCGGTGACGACGATCTGCATGCCGCCACGCTTGGTCTCTTCGATGGTGGCGGTGGCGCGCATCTTGATGCTTCCGCGCCCGGTGCGATAGGCGTCGTTGATTCCGGATCGGCCCAGGATGACTCCGCCGGTCGGGAAGTCGGGTCCCTTCACGATGCCCATCACGTCGTCGTTCGAGGCCTCGGGGTTGGCCAACACGTGCACGCACGCATCGATGACCTCGCCCAGGTTGTGGGGCGGAATGTTGGTGGCCATACCCACCGCGATGCCCTGACTGCCGTTCACCAGCAAGTTCGGGAATCGCGACGGCAGAACGGTGGGTTCCTCGCGCGAACCGTCGTAGGTGGCGACCATGTCGACGGTGTTCTCGTCGATGTCGGCCAACAGGTGCATGGCCAACGGATGCAGACGGCATTCGGTGTAACGACTGGCGGCCGGTCCGAAGTCGGGCGACCCGTAGTTTCCGTGGAAGTCGATGAGGGGGTGCCGCAACGAGAACGGCTGCGCCATACGGACCAACGCGTCGTAGATGGCGCTGTCACCGTGCGGGTGGTACTTGGCCATGGTGTCGCCGCTGACGCGGGCGGACTTCACGAACGGGCGATCGGGCCGGAAGCCCTGCTCTTCCATGTCCCAGATGATGCGACGGTGAACGGGCTTCAATCCGTCGCGCACGTCGGGCAGGGCGCGGGCCATGATGACCGACATCGCGTAGTCCAGGAACGAGCGCTCCATCTCGTCCTGAAGGGCGACGGGCTGAACCGCGATGATCGGCTCATCGGGTGCGGAGCCTTCGTCGGGCGTGGGCGGGGGTGTCTTCTTGCTGGCCATCAGATATCGAGGAACCTCACGTCTTTGGCGTTGGTCTGGATGAAGTGTTTGCGGCTCTCGACGTCGTCGCCCATGAGCACGCCCATCACTTCATCGGCCAAGGCCGCTTCTTCGACCGTCACTTGCAACAGCGTTCGGGTGGCGTCGGACATGGTGGTGCTGCGCAGTTCTTCCCAGTCCATTTCGCCCAGACCCTTCAGTCGCTGGAACTCCTTCTTGTGATTCGGATGCTCCTCGAGGAACCGGTTCTTGGCCAGGTCGTCCTTGAGATAGATCTTCTCCTTGCCGATCTCGGTGGAATACAGGGGCGGTTGCGCGATGTACACGTAACCGGCTTCCACCAGTGGACGCATCTGTCGGAAGAAGAACGTCAGCAACAGCGTGCGGATGTGGCTGCCGTCGACGTCGGCGTCGGCGAGGATGATGATCTTGTGATAGCGGGCCTTGGCCGCGTCGAACTCGTCGCCCACACCACCACCGATGGCCGTGACTAGCGCGGTGACCTCGTTGTTCTTCAACATCTTGTCGAGGCGTGCGCGTTCGACGTTCAGGATCTTTCCGCGAATGGGAAGGATGGCCTGGGTGCGCGGATCGCGGGCGTCGAGCGCGGTGCCACCGGCCGAGTCACCCTCGACGATGAAGATCTCGCTTTCGTCGGGGTTGCCGCTGGTGCAGTCCTTCAATTTGTCGGGCATGCCCGCACCCGCGAGAGCGGTCTTGCGTCGCACGGCGTTGCGGGCGTTCTTGGCGGCCACGCGCGCTTGAGCGGCCGCTTGGGCCTTCTTCACGATCTTGTTGGCCTCGGTGGGATTCTCGTCGAGCCATTCGGCGAGACGTTCGTTCGTGACCTTCTGCACGAAGGAACGCATGGAGACGTTTCCGAGTTTGGCCTTGGTTTGACCTTCGAACTGGGGCTCGGAGAGCTTCACCGAGATGATGGCGGTGATGCCCTCGCGGATGTCCTCACCCAGAAGGTTGTCGTCCTTCTCCTTCAGCAAGCCGCGGTTCTTGGCGTACTTGTTCACGACACTGGTGAGGGCGGTCTTGAAACCCTCCACGTGCATTCCGCCTTCGATGGTGCTGATGCCGTTGGCGTAACCGTGGATGCCCTCGTGGTAGCCGGTGTTCCACTGCAAGGCGATGTCGAGCATCTGCCCCTCGTCCTCGTCCTCGTAGTGCGCCACCTTGCTGAACAGCGCTTCCTTCGACTGATTGAGGTGCTTCACGAAGTCGACGATGCCGCCCTTGTATTGGAACGTGACCTCTTGTTCCCGGCCGAGTCGCTCGTCCGTGAAGACGATCTCGAGGCCACGGTTGAGGAAGGCCATGGTCTGCAGACGTTCGAGAACGGTGCGCGCCACGAACTCGGTTCCCTCGGACGCGAAGATGGTGGGGTCGGGAAGGAAGGTGACCGAGGTGCCGTTCTTGCGACCCCGGCCCGGCGTGTCGCCGACGACGGCGATCTTGCCGGTCGGCTTGCCGCCATCGACGAACTCCATCTCATGGCGCTTTCCGCCACGATCGATCTGCAGGTGCACCCGCTTGGAGAGGGCGTTCACCACCGAGACACCCACGCCGTGAAGTCCGCCGGACACCTTGTATCCCTCGCCGCCGAACTTTCCGCCGGCGTGGAGCACGGTCAGCACCACCTCGGCGGCACTCTTTCCCTTGTGGGGCCCCGACGGATACGGGTCGACCGGGATACCACGACCGTTGTCGTCCACCCGGCAGGACCCGTCGGCCAGCAAAGTGACCCCGATGCGGTCGCAATGGCCGGCCATGGCCTCGTCGACGGAGTTGTCGACCACTTCCCAGATCAGGTGATGAAGACCGGCCAGACCGGTGGAGCCGATGTACATGCCCGGACGCTTGCGAACCGGATCGAGGCCCTCGAGAACTTGGATGTCTTTGGCGCCGTAATCAGCGGTGGCGGTGGTGGTGCTCTTGGTGGACACGGATTCCTCTGTTGGACGGGCGAGCGGCGGGTCGGGCGCCTATGAGTGGGCAGGCCACGAACCGACGTGACACAACAGGGAAAACCTTAGTCGCTGGGTGTGTCACGGACGTGGCAATTCATCCCATTTATGCTGGGAAAACGCTGGTTTTCAGCGTCGTCTCCGGACCCGAATTTCGAGTCGTTCCACGGGTCCGGCGCCGGCCTCGGTGAGCCGTTGCAGAAGGTCGCTTTCGAGGAACTTCATCTGGGTCGCCCAGGCCGGATCGTCCACCTGGACGACCAGGACCCCGGCGTCCAATTTGAGGGGTCGCACGTGTTGGGCCACCGGCTCGCCCACCAGTTCGGCCCAGCGGGAGAACACCGTGACCGTGGTTTCGCGGTCCCCTTGGCGAAACGAACGCAACAGCCGCTCGATGCCGGCGGACAACGGGCGCGGCTCAGTGCTCATGATCCCGGTCTCCCGTGTCCACGACTATGGCGCCGCCCTCGATGCGCAACACCCGATCCGGGTGCGCGGCGGGGGGAAGCAGGCTGGCCGTGGTGATCACCACTTGGCCCGCCGGCAGATTGCCCAACAGGGCGGTGCAACGGTCCGGATCCAGCTCGCTCAAAACGTCGTCCAACACCAAGAGGGGGGTCATTCCGGTGGTCTCGGAGACCAAGCGGTGGGCGGCGAGACGCAACGAAAGGGCCAGACAACGCATCTCACCCTGACTGGCATGGGTTCGCGCCGGCAAGGCGCCCAGAAAGAAGTCCACGTCATCGCGGTGCGGACCCACCGTGGACACCCCGCGCCGCACGTCGTCGGTGCGGGCCGCCGCCAAGGCCGCCGTCAGGCCGGTTCGTCGCCAGGCCGGTTCGTACACCAAGGCCACCGCCATCGGGGCCCCGGCCAGGTGTTGGTAGGCGTCCTCCACCACCGGTTGCATCTGGGCCACCAACGTGGCCCGCTCGTGACCGATCTGGTCGCCCACCTCGGCGAACTTCTGGTCCCAGACGTCGAGGGTGTAGGCCACGTCGTCGGTCAGCCGTCCCCCGGCCTGTCGCAGCAGTGTGTTGCGTTGCTTCACGATCCGGTCCAGTTCGAGGCGGCGCGCGTCGTTCTTCAACGCGAGCGACGCCAGGGTTTCGTCCAGGAGACGTCGCCGTTCGCCGGGGGCACCCTTCACCAACTCCAGATCGTCGGGGGAAAACACCGTGACGCGCAGCACCCCGAACAAATCACGCGTCCGCGCCAAACGTTGCCGATTCACCTGGACGTTCACGCGACCCTGCCGTTGGATCTGCACCTCGATCAACATCTCACGACCGTCGGCGTGTCGCACGGTGGCACGAATGGTGGCGAAGTCCGCGCCCTCCCGAACGAGGGCGACCGTGGGACTTTGTCGAAAACTGTCGAGCGTGGCCAGAAAGGCCATCGCTTCGGCCACGTTGGTTTTTCCCTGAGCGTTGCGTCCGACGATGGCGGTCACGCCCGGCGTCAGATCGAACGTGGCGGCGGTGTAGTTGCGGAAGTCGACGAGCTCGAGTTGCTCGACGATCATCACGACTTGAGTGGCATCAACAAATACGTGAAGTTGGGTTGACCCACACCCTTGATGACGGCGAGTTTGCCGGGCTCGCTGGTTTGAATGGTCACGTCATCGGTGCCACAGGCTTCGAGGCCTTGTGTGAGAAGTTCGTTGTTGAAACGGATCTCGATGTCGCTGCCCGCGTGATTCGCATCCAGTTGTTCGGTCGCTTCACCGTTGTCGGGGGTGATCATGCGCAGCGTCACGGCGATACCCGTGATCTGCATGCGCAACGGGGTGCCGATGGGATCGCGGGCGACCAACTTCACGCGGCGGATCGCTTCGGTGAGCGGTTCGCGGGCCACGGTGAGTGTGTTGGGAAGATTCGGCGGAATCAGTCGCTGGTAGTCCGCGAACGATCCGGTGAGCAGACGGGTCACCAAGCGAACACTGCCGGCTTCGAAGGTCACGTCGTTCTCGGTGATGTTCATCGAGACGCGCTCTTGCTTGTCGAGCAAACGCAACAACTCGCTCAGCGCACGCGCCGGGACGACGACGCTCTTGCCGTCGGGGATGACGCTGGCATCGATGTCTCGGATGGCCATGCGGTACGAGTCGGTGGCCACCAAACGCAACTTGCCGTCGACCCCGGTCATGTACACACCGGTGTACACGCCCCGTGCGTCGTCGGTGCTGGCGGCCCGCACGACCTGGCGCAGTGCTTCGGCGAACTCCGGTGCCGACATCGGCGCACCTTCGCCAACGGTGCCGGACCACTTGGGGAAGTCGTCACCGGCACCAATGGGGACGTTGAAGTTCACGCGACCGGCGGAGATTTCCACCTTGTCGTCGACGACCTCGATGTCGACGGCACCTGACGGCAGGGATTTCACGACGTCGGCCGCCAATTTGCCCGGTACCAGCACCACGCCGTCTTTGCCGTTGGACACCGTGATGGACGAATCGATGGTGAGATCTCCGTCGGTTCCGGTGACGCGCAACGACTCGCCGGCCAGGACCAGTCGCAAACACGACAGGGTGGGATTCGTCCCGCGATTGCTGGCCGCGCGACTGGCCGCGGTGAAAGCTTCGTTCAGGACCTCGCGTTCACAACGAAACTTCACGAAAGGACTCCTTGTGTTCGAACGGTTGTTGTCATCTTGGTTGCGGGCGACCCGGTTATCGACATCGTGATGCGATGCTTCGAGATAGTTCTAGTAATAAGTGCTGTGGATTGTGGACGACGGGCTGTTGTGCCAGCGTAGAGCATCGATCGGGGTGTGTCGGCTTGTACACAGGCACCCACAGCGTCATGCTGACACGGGGCTGTGTCGGGGGATAACCCCCGGCCGTGCACATGGGCATCAACACGATGCGCACACGATGTCCACACGGGGCTCATCAGTCCAGTTTCAGGGTCTTGACCAACATGGTCACCTGGTCGAAGGTCTGGGTGCGCTCCATCATCAACCGTTGGATCTTCTCCACGGCATGGATGACGGTGGTGTGGTCGCGTCCACCGAACAGGCGGGCGATGGCCGGATACGACAGGTCGGTGAGTTCCCGGAAGACGTACATGGCCTCTTGTCGAGCCGCCACCAGGGGGCGTTGACGACTCTTGCCCTTCAGGGCCTCCACGCTGTGGCCCAGCAGGCGGGCGATCTCGGCCAGCAATTCCTCGTCGGTGCGGTGTTTGGGGGCCGAATCCGGCAAGAGATCCTCGAGGAGTCGCTCGGCCTGGGCGACCGTCATGTCGACCCGATTCAGGCTGGCGTAGGCACTCACGCGAATGAGTGCGCCCTCCAATTCACGGATGTTGCTGGTGACGCGGGTGGCAATGAAGTTCAAGACGTCGGCGGGCACTTGGGTGCCCTCGCGCTCGGTCTTGTTGCGCAGAATCGCGAGGCGGGTCTCGAGGTCCGGGGGT
The DNA here is from genome assembly GCA_009704425.1 of Actinomycetota bacterium. Taxonomy (GTDB): domain Bacteria; phylum Actinomycetota; class Acidimicrobiia; order Acidimicrobiales; family Ilumatobacteraceae; genus Casp-actino8. The sequence goes on from WLEG01000091.1 coordinate 6,446, forward strand.
TGGACGTCGGTGATGAGACCCCAGCGGAATCGACCGATCAGGCGTTCTTCCAGGTTGGGGATGGCGTCGGGGACGCGGTCGGAGGAGATGACGATCTGCTTGTTCGCTCCGTGTAGCGCGTTGAAGGTGTGGAAGAACTCCTCCTGCAATCCTTCCTTGCCCTCCATGAACTGGATGTCGTCGATGAGGAGCACGTCGATGTCGCGGTACCGACGCTTGAAGTTGGCGATGGAGTTGTTTCGAATACCGTCGACGTACTCGTTGAGGAATGTCTCGGTGGAGATGTATCGCACCTGGTAGTGGCTGTAGTTCTGCAACACGTAGTGACCGATGGCGTGCAGCAGGTGGGTCTTGCCGAGTCCGGCCGAACCGTAGATGAAGAGAGGGTTGTAGGACCGGGCCGGGGTTTCGGCCACCCGTTGGGCGGCGGCCAAGGCGAAACTGTTCGAGGCTCCGCGCACGAAAGTTTCGAAGGTGTAGCGGGGGTTCAAGCCGGCCCGGTCGGCCACCGAGGTGGCGTCGGACTCGCTGACCTTGGCGACCGTCGGTTCCGAGGGGCGCACGGTCAAGGTGGGGGTGACATCGATGACCGCGGTCTCGGGGGCCACGATCTCCACGACCAGGTTCCGTGATCCGGCGCCGGCTTCGGCCATGGCATCAAGGACGATGGGGTA
>WLEG01000092.1 GCA_009704425.1 Actinomycetota bacterium
CCCGTCGAGGGAACGGCCACCACGGACGTGATGGTCGATGAGATCCCCGCCACCGACGTGCCGGTCGAGGTGCAAGAGGTCAGCATCATCGCCGTCGAGGAAGAACTGGTGATGCTCTACGGACAGGACGGATCGATCTATCTGGTTCCCGGCTACGCGTTCATCGCCGCCGAGGACGAGTACGGCTACACGCCGCGATACACCGTGTCGGCGTTGCCGGACGAGTACGTGCAACAGGCCGATCCCATCGCCGTGACGATCGAACCCGCGATTGATGAACCCGTGCCGAGTGATCCGACCGTCGCCGAGATCGGTGCCGCCGAGGCCGAGTCGTTGGTGGGCCTGAGCGAGACCGAGGCACTCGAACTGGCCAAGACCAACGGGTGGGAGGTGCGTGTGGTGTCCCGGGACGGTGAGGACTTCGCGATCACCATGGACTACCGCATGGACCGCGTGAACCTGACGATCGTCGACGACACGGTCACCGTTTCCACCGTCGGCTGAGCCTCCCATCCGTGACCGTTCCGGGCGGGCGGTAGCCTGACCCCGTCATGTTCGACAATCTCTCCAACCGTTTCGACGGCATCTTCAAGCGCATCCGCGGCAAGGGTCGCCTCACCGAGGCCGACGTCGACGAGGTCCTCAAGGAGATCCGCACGGCGCTCTTGGAAGCCGACGTCAACGTGTCGGTGGTTCGAAACGTCGTGGCGCGCATCCGCGAGGGCGCGGTCGGCATCGAGTCGTCGAAGGCGCTCGATCCCAGCCAACAGGTCGTCAAGCTCGTCAACCAGGAACTCACCAACATCCTCGGTGGCGAGACGCTCAAGATCACCTACGCCAGCCGTCCGCCCACCGTGGTGCTCATGGCCGGTCTGCAGGGTTCGGGTAAAACCACCAACTCGGCCAAGTTGGCGCGTTGGTTCAAGTCCCAGGGTCGTCATCCGCTGCTCGTCGGCGCCGACCTGCAGCGACCGGCGGCCGTCGAGCAGTTGCGCACCCTCGGCCGACAGATCGACGTTCCGGTGTTCAGCGAACCCGGCGACCCGGTGAGCACGGCCACGCGAGGTCTGGCCGAGGCGCGTCGATTGGGCAAGGACGTGCTCATCGTCGACACGGCCGGACGTTTGGCCATCGACGACGAGATGATGGCGCAGATCCGACAGATCTCCGACCAGATCACACCGAACTACACGTTCCTCGTGATCGACGCCATGACCGGTCAGGACGCGGTGACGGTGGCCGAGGCTTTCCACGCCACCTTGCAGATCGACGGCGTGATCCTGTCCAAGCTCGACGGTGACGCGCGCGGCGGTGCGGCGCTCAGCGTGAAAGAGGTCATCGGCCGACCGATCGCCTTCGCCAGCACCGGCGAAAAACTGGACGCATTCGATCAGTTCCATCCCGACCGCATGGCCAGCCGCATCCTGGGCATGGGCGACGTTCTCACGCTCATCGAACAAGCCGAGAAGGCGTTCGAGAAGGACCAGGCCGAGGAAGCCGCCGCCAAGTTGCTGGAGGGTGAGTTCACCCTCGACGACTTCCTCGAGCAGATGCAGTCGCTCAAGAAGATGGGCCCGCTCGGCGGCCTGCTCGGGATGATGCCCGGCATGCCCAAGGAGTTGAAGAACGCCCAGATCGGCGACGACGACCTGAAGCCCGTGGAGGCCATCATCCGCTCCATGACCCGCGAGGAACGACGCAAGCCCGAGATCATCAACGGCAGCCGACGCCAGCGCATCGCGGCCGGTAGCGGCCGGTCCATCGCCGAGGTGAACCGACTGGTGAAGCAGTTCTCCGAGATGCAGAAGATGATGAAGCGCATGGGGGCCATGGCTCCGGGCAAGAAGGGCAAGAAGGGCAAGATGGCCGGCCTGGCCGGTCTGGGGGCTCTCGGCGGCGGCGGACTTCCGGGTCTGGGCGGTCCGGGCGGGGGATCGGCCGGGGGTCCCGGCGGCGGCTTCCCGGGCTTTCCTCCTTCCCGCTAGGGCGTTGGGGAAGGCGGGGTGGGCGGTTAGCCTTCCTCGTCTGCCTGTGGCTGGTCCCGGGCGCCCCAGTCAGGAGTCATCACCGCATGTCAGTCAAGTTGCGTCTCACCCGCGTCGGAAAGACCAAGCAGCCCCACTACCGCGTCATCGCCAGCGACAGCCGCTCGGCCCGTGACGGCGCGTTCCTCGAAATCATCGGTCAGTACAACCCGCGCCAGGAGCCGTCGGTGTTGAACATCGACAACGACAAGGCCGTGCAGTGGCTCATGAAGGGCGCCCAGCCCACCGAGCGCGTGAAGAAGCTCCTCGAGATCTCGGGTGCGTGGGCTCAGTTCACCACTGCCCGCGGCAAGTGATTTCGTCGCGATGACCGACGCCAATCAGATCTCCACCCCCACGGCCGTGGCCGTGCTCACACACGTGGTCCGTTCCATCGTCGACGATCCTGACGCCGTCAACGTGGAAGAGACCGAGGGTCGGCATCGTCTTCGTCTCGAAGTGAAGGTCGGTCCCGGCGATCTCGGTCGCGTCATCGGCCGTCGCGGTCGCACCGCGCAGAGCATCCGCACCCTCGTGCGGGCCGCCGCCGCCAAGGATGGCCACGAAGTCGACGTCGACTTCGTCGACTGATCCGCCTTCACGGGATCTTCCGTGACCACCGAACCCGACGTTTCCTCTCGGCCCGACGGGTTGTTGGAGGTCGGACGTTTCGGACGCCCGCACGGAGTGCGGGGCCAGATCTACGTGAAGCTGTCCACCGATCGTGACGAGCGCGTCGCCCGTGGCGCGCGGTTGTGGGCCGGATCCTGGTTCGAGGTGGCCTCCAGCACTCCGATGTTCTCCACCGGTCCCGATCGTTGGGTCGTGTCGTTGGTGGGTGTCGACGATCGCAACGTCTGCGAACGTTTGGTGAACCGGGTCATCTGGGCCGAACCCATCGACGATCCCGACGCGGTGTGGGTGCACGAGGCCATCGGGGCCGACGTCGTCGACGTCGACGGGGTTCACCACGGACGTTGTGTGGCCGTGGTGGCGAATCCGGCCAACGATCTCCTCGAGTTGGAGAGCGGTGCGTTGGTGCCGGTGAACTTCGTGGTGTCCGTTCGACCCGACGACGCCGGCGGCTACACGGCGCTCATCGATCCGCCCGCCGGCCTGTTCGACGTCTTCGACGACGGGGAGTGACGATGCGCATCGACGTGTTCACCATCTTCCCGGCTCTGGTCGACTCCTTCTGCTCGGAAAGCCTGCTCGGCAAATGCCGCGACAACGGACTGCTCGATCTGCGTTGTCACGATCTGCGCGAACACACCACCGACGTGCATCGAACCGTCGACGACGCGCCGTTCGGAGGTGGCGCCGGCATGGTGATGCGCGCCGAGCCCATCTTCGCCTCGGTCGAAGCGGCGAACCCACCCCGGCCACTGTTCCTGCTCAGCCCCGGGGGACGTCGTTTCGATCAGCGCCTGGCCGAGGAGTTGGCGGCCATGCACGCCGACGGTGGTGGATTCAGCCTGCTCTGCGGTCGCTACGAGGGCGTGGACCATCGTGTGCGCGAGCATCTGTGCGACGGCGAGATCAGCGTGGGTGACGTGGTCTTGAACGGGGGAGAGGTGGCCGCCTGCATGGTGATCGAGGCCGTGACGCGCTTGCTCCCGGGGGCCATGGGCAACGCCGACAGCCCGGTGACCGAGAGCTTCGGGCTCTCCGGCTTGCTGGAGGAGCCCCATTTCACCCGTCCGGCCGATTTCCGTGGCTGGACGGTGCCTGACGTGCTGCGAGGCGGTAACCACGCCCAGATCGAGCGCTGGCGGCTGGCTCAGGCCCTCCACCGCACCCTGAGGGCCCGCCCCGACCTCATCGACGCCCGCGGGGGGCTGTCGGATCGGGAGAAAGCCCTGTTGGAAGAGTTCCCTGCCTGCCCGTATCCTTGACAAGCCGTGACCGGCGCCCTCAGGGCCGCTCGGTCTCTCAACCGAGGACGAACCCCATGAAGACCACCGACATCGTTGACCTGCAGAACATCCGCACCGACATTCCCGAGTTCGGGCCCGGAGACGAGCTGAAGGTTCACGTGCGCGTCGTCGAAAGCGGCAAGGAGCGCATCCAGGTTTTCCAGGGCAACGTCATCGGCCGTCACGGCTCGGGCGTGCAGGAGACCTACACCGTTCGCAAGGTCAGCTACGGCGTGGGTGTCGAGCGCACCTTCCCGTTGCACACCCCGTCGGTCGCCAAGATCGAGGTCGTGAAGAAGGGCGACGTGCGTCGCGCCAAGCTGTACTACCTGCGCGACCGCACCGGCAAGGCCGCCAAGGTTCGCGAGAAGCGCGACTTCTGATTCCGCGTCGCGGGCGTCAGACGGCATCGGGTCGAGGACCCCTCCATTGAGCACCGACGATCTCGAGGACTTCGAGGCCGATCGCGAGCTTCATCTCGCGCAGGAGTATCAAGACGTTGCGGGCATGTTCCGCTTCGCGATCGAGACCGAGCGCCGCTTCTATCTGGCGAACAAGGTCGACGTGAACGTCACCGGTGACGGTGCGCGACCGCTCATCGAAGTGGAGCTCACCGACGCATGGGTCTGGGACATGTACCGAAAGAGCCGATTCGTCCCCAAGGTGCGGATCCTCAGCTTCAAGGACGTCAACGTGGAGGAGCTTCCCCGCGAGGACGTGGCGGACCTCGATCGGGCCTGAATCACAACCGCTCTCTCGGGTCGCACGGCGAGGACCTGGTGGCCGAGTGGTATCGGCGTCAGGGGTACGAGGTGGTGTCGCGGAACTGGCGTTGTCGATCCGGTGAGATCGACATCATCGCCGAGCGTTCCGGAGTGCTGGTGATCTGCGAGGTGAAGACCCGAGCCAGCGATCGTTTCGGGTCCCCGGCCCACGCCGTCACCGTCGACAAGCAACGCCGGTTGCGTCGTCTGGCGGTGGCGTGGATGTCCGAACACGCGGTGCGTCACGTCGGCCTTCGCTTCGACGTGGCGTGCGTGGTGGGAGTGGGCGGTGCGTGCGTGGTCGAGGTGATCGAGGCCGCGTTCTGATTCAGGAGCCCGAGCGACGATCCCAGCAGGCGTAGTGCCAATGGCGCCGAAGGTCCGGGGCGTCGCGCGGCACGGCCACGTAATGCCCCATGCCCGTGGGGATGCGCTGGTGGCAGCCGGGGCAGACGTACTCCTTCACCGCTTGGTACGGCTGAACCCGACGCACCTCGACGGGGCCGTAGAGCCCGTCCCAGATGCCGGGACGCCGGCGAGACGATGCCATCGATTCAGCCGGTGAAGGCCCACGCCACCAGAGCCACGGCCGCCACGAGGGCGGCCACGACGAACACGTAGTCGGCGCGACGGGCTCGGAATTTCCGATACGGGTTGAATCCCATGCCCTCATTATCGTCGGTGCCGTGAGTGCTTCCATCGATCCCGTCAAGAATTACGAGACCCTCATCGTCGAACGCGACGGCGGAGTGGTCACGATCACGTTCAACCGACCCAAGAGCAAGAACTCGGTGAACGGTGTGATGTGGGTGGAACTCATCGAGGTGCTCAACGAGATCCAGCACAACGGGGACGACCGGGTGGTGGTGTTCACCGGCGCGGGGAACGAGTTCTGCAGTGGAGCCGACCTGTCGAGCATCGGGTCGCGCGAGGGTCAGACCAAGGCCCGCCAGCACGGGCATTACTACTACTCCATGCGCGAGGTCTCGACGGCGATTCTGGCCATTCACCGACTGCCGCAACCGACCATCGCCAAGGTGCGCGGAGTCGCGGTCGGAGTGGGATGCAACATCGCGTTCGGATGCGACCTGGTGGCGGCGTCCGACAACGCGCGCTTCTCCGAGATCTTCTCCAAGCGCGGACTCTCGTTGGACGGTGGTGGATCGTGGATCCTTCCGCGTCGCATCGGCATGCACAAGGCCAAGGAGTTGGCCTTCTTCGCCGACATTCTCACCGCCGAGGAAGCCGATCGCTTCGGCTTGCTGAACAAGGTGGTTCCCGATGCCGAGCTCGATGCTTTCGTCGGCGAGTGGTGCGAGCGCTTGTTGGCGTTGCCCCCCATCGCGTTGGCCCAGTCGAAGCGCATGCTCAACAACGCGATGCAGGTGACCATGGAAGAGGCCCTCGACGACGAGGGCATCGCGCAATCGGTGAACTTCAGCACCAAGGACACCGCCGAAGCGATCACGGCGTGGATCCAGAAGCGCGTTCCCATCTTCAAGGGCCGATGATCGACCGACCCCTTCCCGAGGGGTCGATTCACTAGCGTGTCGTCGATGGGATCGATGCGACGGGTGGCCAGGGGAACGTTCTTCTCGGCGCTGGTCGGGGCGTCGATGCTCGCGTCGACGTGGGGCGCTTCGAACGCTTCGGCGGTCGTTCCACCGGTCTCCGATCCGCCGGTCACCGAGGTTCCGGTGGAGGACGGATCGGCCGGCGGCGGCACCGGGACCACCGACACCACCGTGGTGGCCGCACCGACCAACACCGTTCCGGCAAGTTGCGTCATCCCCACGCCGGTGCGGGCCACTTTCGTGGGCACGATCGTGGCGGCCGATCCGCGCACCGCGCGGTATCGCATCGACCAGTTGCGCGGCGGCACCCTCGAGGGTTACGAGGCCACGGGATTGGTGGACGTGCTGTACGAGGAGGACGTGCGATTCCTGTCGCTCGGAGACAGCTACATCGTCGCCGTCGGCGTGAACGCGGAGTCGGGGGCGTTGTATTCGAAGGTGCGCGATCCCGAGCCCCTCTTCGGTGGCAGTCAGATCATCGGAATGGACAACTCCGATGCCGACTGTCCCGAGATCGAGGACGCGGTCCGTACGCTCACCATTGACGGCGGGCCGGTGGAGAGCGGGGTTCTGGCCCCGCTGTCCAATGCCAAGGGACGACTGGCGCGCGCGATCCTGTTGCCGTTCGTGTGGGTCTTCGGAGGCCTGCTCGGCCTGGCCACTCTGCGGGTATTGGTGGTGACCGTGTGGCGTTCGGGCCGACGGGCGTTGGACGGCGAACCCGGGCGTTGACGTCGTTCAGCCGCGCGCGGCGTGGGCCTTGGCGCGCAGGTCGCTGACCGCGAACTCGAGTCCCTCGCTGTAGCGGAACAGTGCCGTTCC
>WLEG01000093.1 GCA_009704425.1 Actinomycetota bacterium
GCCATCGTGTCGGTGATGACGTCGAGGTTTCGCAAGCCGAGGAAGTCCATTTTGAGCAGACCGAGATCCTCGACACCGTGCATTTCGTATTGCGTCGTGACCGGTGCTTCCTCGATGGGCTTGCCGGCTTCGGGCTTTCGTTGCACGGGTAGGTACTCGGTGAGGACCTCCTTGGAGATGACGACCGCGGCGGCGTGGATGCCGGTGGAGCGCCGGAGTCCCTCGAGCCCCTTGGCGACGTCGATGACGTGACGCAACTCTTCGTCACTCTCGTACAGATCGCGCAGCTCCTGGGCGGCATGGTAACCGCCTTCGTGCTTCGGGTGCTTCTCGAGGCAGTACCGCAAGGGGGTGTCGCGACCCATCACGACGGGGGGCATCGCCTTGGCCAGACGGTCGCCGACCGAATACGGATGCCCGAGCACCCGGGCGGCGTCCCGCACGGCGTTGCGGGCCTTGATGGTGCTGAACGTGATGATCTGGGCCACGTGTTCGCGACCGTAGGTGTCGGTCGCGTAGCGGATCATCTCGTCGCGATAGCGGGAGTCGAAGTCCATGTCGATGTCGGGCATGGAGATTCGACTGGGATTGAGGAAGCGTTCGAACAGCAGGTCGTAGCGGATGGGGTCGATCTCGGTGATTCCGAGGCAATAGGCCACCGCGCAACCGGCCGCCGAACCGCGTCCGGGCCCGACCCGGATGTCGCGACTGCGGGCGTGACGAATGAGATCCCAGACGATGAGGAAGTACGACGCGAAACCCATGTCGGAGATGACCTTGGTCTCGTAGGCGAGACGCTCGACGATGGTGGGATCGAGCGTGTCGCCCCAACGGCGCCGGGCCCCCTCGCGGGTGAGGTGCTCGAGGTAGGCGGCGTCGTCGTCGAATCCCTCGGGCACGGGGAAGTTGGGAAGTTGGGGTTTGCCGAACTCGATCGTGACGTCGGCCCGCTCGGCGATCCAGAGCGTGTTGTCACACGACTCGGGCACCTCACGGAAGACGTGGCGCATCTCCTGCGACGTCTTCAAGTAGTGCTCGGTGCCGTCGAATCGGAAACGTTTCGGGTCGTTCTTGAAGGAGTTGGTCTGCACGCACAGCAGCGCGTCATGGCTGTCGGCGTCGTGACGGTGCGTGTAGTGCGAATCGTTGGTGGCCAACAACGGCGCCCCGAGATCCTGGGCGATGCGCATCAGAAGGGGATTCGTGCGCTTCTGCGACGGAATGCCGTGGTCCTGCAGTTCGACGAACAGGTTGTCCTTGCCGAAGATCTCCTGAAGACGAGCCGCCTTGGCGAGGGCGTCGTTGTAGTCGTCGCGCAGGAGGGACTGCAGAACGTGACCACCGAGACAACCGGTGGTGGCGATGAGGCCCTCGTGATGACGTTCGAGAAGCTCCCAGTCCATGCGGGGCTGGTAGTAGTACCCCTCGAGGAACGCCAGGCTGGACAGCTTGATGAGGTTCTTGTAGCCGGTGTCGTTCTCGGCGAGCAGCGTGAGGTGGTAGTAGAGCTTCCGCCCGCCTTCGGTCTCGCCTCCGGAGTCGTCCATCAATCCACGCCGTGTCGGGCGTTCGAAACGGGTCTCGTACGCCAGGTAGGCCTCGGTGCCGATGATGGGTTTGATCCCGTGCGCCCGACATTCCTTGTAGAAGTCGAGCACGCCGTACATGTTTCCGTGGTCGGTCATGCCGAGGGCCGGTTGTCCGTCCTCGACCGCCTTGGCCACCAACTCGTCGAGCTTCGCGGCGCCGTCGAGCATCGAGAACTCGGTGTGAACATGCAGGTGCGTGAACGAATCCGCCATGTCGTACCTCCTCCTTGATGAAACGGGATGCTCGGCGCATCAGCGACCGCGAACCGCGAACGGTCCGCGAATCACACGTGTGTCATTCGAGAGTATCAGTCGCCTAGAGGTAGGTTCCGGGGCGTTCGTCCGCCGTGGGGGCTCCGCCCGGGCCCATGTCCGGCTGACCCAGCCGGCGCATCTGGTCGAACTGCTGGCGGGCGGCAATCTGCTGGGCGAAAAGGGTCGCCTGGATGCCGTGGAAGAGCCCCTCCAGCCAGCCCACCAACTGGGCGTGGGCGATACGCAGTTCGGAGTCCGACGGAGCGTCGTCGGAGAACGGAAGGGCCAGCATCCGCAGTTCCTGCTGGAGGTCGGGTGACAGAGCCTCGGCCAACTCCACGATGGATCGTTCGTAGATCTCGGCCAGTCGCTCTCGACTGGGCTGATCGAGGGCGGCGGTGCGGGCCTCCTCCAACAGTTGCTTGATCATGGAGCCGATGCGCATCACCTTGCCCGGCTCGGTGATGCTCTGCGGCGCCGGAGCATCCGCGACCCCCGGTTCGATTCCCGTGGTCAGAACCTCGTCGGGAGCATGGATCGGCTGTTCGGTCATGCCCCGATTATGGACGAGTGGAGGCGATGAGGGGGACCAGCATCTCGTCGGACGTCAGTGACCCATGACGCCCGATCAGCCGGAAGGGACCCGAATCGAGCGGATCATGGAAAGTGGTCGCGGCGTGGGGAACGAGGGCCAGGTTTCCGAGCCGCCGGATCGCGGCATCCTGACCACGGCCCCCCGGTGCGGGACCCAGCCATGCCTCGTCGACGACCTGTTCCTTGGTCGCCACCCACGCCAACTCGGAATACGAATCGGTGCAGATGCGCGTCAGCTCGGCCTCGTGCCCCCGTTTGGCGTGCAACCAACGAAAGCGACCCTCGCCCGATTGGTGGTGGACGTGCTCGAGCAACCGCAACGACAACTCCACGAAGTTGTCCCCCACGTGAACCTGGCCGTGATCGGCGGTGACCACCAACGTCGTGCCCGAGGGAAGCGCGTCGTGGAGGGAACGCGCGAGCCAATCGACGAATGACAACTCGTCGTCGTAATGCGAACCGAGTCCGCATTCGTGCGCGATCTTGTCGAGACCGTCGTAGTAGGCGTACACGAACGTCTGACCCTCGTCACGGACCAGACGGGAGCACTGCGTGATGATGGAACTCGCCGTTCGCCAACCGTGCGGACGGGAACCGCGCAGATGGGCGAAGGTGAATGCCGTTGACTCGAGATCCGCTCGACTCACGACGGGCACGGACATGCCGACGAAGGGCGGGATCGGTTGGACGGTCGCCGGCTCGAACGCCTTTCGGGCGTCGCGATCGTCGACGGACCATCGCAGGCTGTTCATGATCCCGTCGCCCATGTCCATGCGATAACCGACGATGCCGTGTTCGAGGGGCGAGGATCCCGTGGCCAAACTCGTGAGGGCACTGGCGGTGGTCGACGGAGCGACGGTGGTGATCGGTCCGCCGGTGAGAGACGTCAGGAATGGTGCCCGATGCGCGCGTGACGCCAGTTGGTTCCAGCCGAGTCCGTCGACGAGGAGGAGGACGATCGCGTGGGCGTTCCGCAGTGGCTCGGGGAACCACGCCGGTCGCCGACCCGCCGACGACAACAGGCATCCGGGGATGATTCCGGAGATGTTCGCGCCCGCGTAGTCGGGCAACGTCGGTTGGGGACGGGTCATGAACACATCTTCGCCGATCGCCACGACGCGGGTGCACTCCGTGCGCCCGTCAACCTCCTACGATGTGCACGTGCGAGTGTCGACCCGGGGTGACTATGCCTGTCGAGCCCTGTTGTCGTTGACCCTCCATGCCGAGGATCAGGGTCCGACGTCGGTTCGCGACATCGCCGAGCGGACCGGTCTCCCCCAGCCGTACCTGGAGCAGATCCTGCTGGCGCTCAAGGGTGCCGGTCTGGTTCGTTCGAAGCGCGGAGTCGGAGGTGGCTACACGCTGGCCCGACCGCCCGGGGAGATCCGGTTGAACGAGATCATCTCGGCCGTGGACGGTCCCATCACCCTGGGGGACTTCGGCGAACCCCACCAGGACGGCTCGTGCGATCACGAGGGACAGTGCGTCCTCCTGGCCATCTGGAAGCAGGCGGGCGACCACATGCGGCAGCACCTGGAGGGTTTCACCCTGGCCTCCATCGCCGATGCGGCCCGAGGCACCGGCCCGTGGCCGGAATCACTGCACTGAACGCGGGCGCCGTCAGCGAACGTCGGCGGCGATGGCCGACAGCACTCCGTTCACGAACCGCCCCGAATCGTCGGTGCTGAAACGCTTGGCAAGTTCGACCGCCTCGTCGAGAACCACCGCGGTCGGGACGTCGTCGCGGTGCATCAACTCGAACGTGGCGACCCGCAGGATGTTGCGATCGAGGGCCGGCATCCGATCCATGGTCCATCCGGTGGAGTACTTCGTGATTGACGCGTCGATGTCGGACTGGTGGTCCATCACACCGAGCACCAGAAGCCGGACGACGTGCTCCACGGGCATGACCTGGGCGTCCACGACCTGGCGCGGCGTGATGCCCTTGGACTCGGCCTCGTAGAGCAAGGTGAGAGCCGACTCACGGGCGACGGACCGGGGATCCTCGATCCCGGAGCGCTTGCTCACCTCAGACTCGCGTGATGTAGTCGCCGGAGCGGGTGTCCACCTTGACCTTGTCGCCGATGTTGACGAACAGGGGAACCTGGATGACCTTGCCGGTCTCGAGCTCGGCCGGCTTGCGCGCGCCCGACACCCGATCACCCTGGATTCCGGGCTCGGTGTTGGCGATCGTCAACTCGACCGCGGCGGGAATTTCCACCGACACGATCTCGCCGTTGTGGATGGCGATGATGGCGACCATCGACTCGATCAGATAGTCGGCGGCGTCGCCGAGGGCGACGGGGGCCACGGACATCTGGTCGTAGCTGTCGGTGTCCATGAAGATGTAATCGTCACCGTCGCGATAGAGGAACTGCATGTCCTTCTTCTCGAGAATGGCCTGCTCGACGCGGATTCCGGCGTTGAACGTCTTGTCGAAGACGTTTCCGGTGCGCAGATTGCGCAGTTTGGTGCGGACGAAAGCACCACCCTTGCCCGGCTTCACGTGTTGGAACTCCACGACCTGGAACAGGCCGTTGTCCAGTTCGAGGGTGATTCCGTTCTTGAGGTCGTTGGTGGTTATCGCGGGCATGTCGGGTCCTTCGGGGCGCTGGTGAGAATCTCGTGGGAATCGTCGGTGACGAGGAGGAGGTCCTCGATCCGCATTCCTGCGAAGCCCCCACGATAGAGCCCAGGTTCGATGGTCACGACATCTCCGGGGCGCAAAACCGCCTCCGACGTGGCGTTGATGAACGGATTCTCGTGGATGAGCAAGCCGACGCCGTGGCCGAGGCCGTGGGTGAACCACCCATCGAGACCCGCGGTCGACAGGACGCCGCGACACACCGCGTCGATGTCCTTGACCGCCCGACCGGGACCGACCGCGGCCACCGCCTGAGCCTGGGCCTCGCGCAACACCCGGTACCACTCGACAACCTCGCCTTCGGGCGATCCGATGAAGAAGGTGCGGGTCATGTCCGAGTGATAGCCGTCGACGAGCGCCCCGACATCGACCACCACCGTGTCGCCGGATTCGAAGGCGCGACCCGTCGGTCGGTGATGGGGCATCGCCGAATTCCGGGGCCCGCTGGCGACGATGGTCTCATAGGACGGACCGTCGGCTCCCAGCTCGCGCATGCGCGACTCGAGAGCGTCGCGTAGTCCACGCTCCGTCGTGCCGGGGCGGAACAACCCGAGGCACGCGGCGAGAGCGTCGTCCGCGATACGGGCCGCGCGTCGGATCGCGTCGATCTCGTCGCCGGACTTCTCGCGTCGCACGTGCGACAGCTCGGGACCGGCGGCGGTCAGTCGTTCTCCGATCACCGCGTGGATCGAGCGCCAACCGGAGACGGTGAGATGACCCTCCTGCACCGCGATCGGACCGTCGACGACGACGGCCGCGAGCGCTTCCACCATCGCGGTGGAGGTTCGACACTCGACCACCTCGACGTCGGAGGGCATCTCGCCTTTCGCCTGCTCGACGTAGCGGCCGTCCGTGAGGAGAACCGCCCGCGTTTGCTGCACCACCAGCCAGCCGTTGGATCCGGTGAACCCGCAACACCACCGGACGTCCTCCGGACTCGACAGCAACACGGCTCCCCGATCCGCGCCGGCGAGACGGAGTACCGAGCGGTGTCGACCTTCGAGTTCGACGCTCATCGGGATGGCGCGACCACGACCGCCGCTCGTACCGCGAGGTCGTAGCCCTTGGCGCCCAAACCGGCGATCGTGCACACGGCTTTGGACGCGACCACGCTGACTTGGCGGAACGACTCGCGGGCATGGGGGTTGGAGATGTGCACTTCGACGACACGTCCGTTGTAGGCGCCGAGGGCGTCGTGGATGCTCCACGAGTAGTGGGTCAGGGCCCCGGCGTTGATGATGATGGCCGCGTGTCGACCACGCGCCGAGTGGATCGCCTCCACGAGATCACCCTCATGGTTGGATTGAACCGCCTCGACCGTGTGACCCCGATCGGCCGCCGCACGGATCACGCGGTTCTGATGGTCCTCGAGGGTGGTGGTTCCGTAGATCGCGGGCTCACGCTGACCGAGCAGATTCAGGTTCGGTCCGTGCAGGAGGAGGATGCTGGCCACGAACGGACACTACCCCCGCGTCGGTGACGGGGAGCTTGGTTTGATTCAGACGGCCAGATAGCCGCGGAGCGCATCGGCGACGATGGACGGTTCGATGTCGTTGTGAACCTCCAAGCCACGAGCCGAATCGAGCACGAACGTCAGCCCCGACGTGGCCTTCTTGTCCCGGGCGATCACCGCCATCAGATCGTCGATCGCGAAGGGTTCCGCGGGCCGGGTGGCCAGTCCGTACACCCGGCCGACCACGTCCTCGTGGAGAGCGACACGGTCGCGGTCGATACGTCCCAGCCGATGGGCCAGATGGGCCGCGAAGACCAGTCCCATGGCCACGGCCTCGCCGTGGGCGATCGAATGGCGCCCGACGGTTTCGATGGCATGCGCCAGGGTGTGTCCGTAGTTCAGCAACGCGCGACGACCGCCCTCGCGTTCGTCCTGGGAGACGATCTCGGCCTTGATGCGGGCGCAGGCCGCGATGCGGGCATCCAGATCGAGGCTCAACAGGTCCTGACCGGAGATGAAGTGGTACTTCGCGATCTCGCCGAGCCC
>WLEG01000094.1 GCA_009704425.1 Actinomycetota bacterium
GCACGGGGCGCCCGGGTGCGGGTCGCCCGTCGGGCCGCGATGGTGAGGATCGTCCTCGTCGTTAGGGCGCGGGTGCGGGTCGACCGTCGGGTCGTCCGGGTCGTGATGGCGATGACCGTCGTCCGTCGGGTCGTTCCGGTCGTGACGGTGATGATCGCCGGTCGCGCGGTGATGGTGAGGATCGTCCCCGTCGTTATGGTGCGGGTGCCGGTCGCCCCTCGGGTCGACCGAGTCGTGATGGTGACGATGGCCGGCCGCGTCGCGACGGTGACGATCGCCGGCCTCGTCGCGACGGTGAGTCGCGCCGTCCTCATGGTGATGATGAGGATCGTCCCCGTCGTTACGGCGCGGGTGCGGGTCGCCCGTCGGGTCGACCGAGCCGTGACGGTGACGACCGTCGTGGGCGCGACGTCGTACGCGGACCGCGCGAACCCCGCAACGAAGCCGAGCGTCGTCGCATGGCCGTGCGTGCCAAGGGTGGAGGCGCCGCACGCAAGGATCTCGAGCAGACGCGCGAGGAGCGCGTGGCCGAACAGTGGATCGACGAGGGTCCGGTGGACGCCACCGAGCTGCGCAACACCGCCGAGGCGGCGGCCAAGCGCGCGGCCCGCAAGGCTCGCGAGGACGGCGAACTCGATCCCGAGGTGAAGGCCGATGTGGCCAAGGCGCTCGATCCCAAGCGGGCCGCGCGTTTGGGCGAACGCCTGAAGGACGCGCAGAACGCTCTCGAGCGCGAGCGGTATTCCGAAGCCAAGCGGGTGGCCAAGTCGTTGATGAAGGAACTCTCCACCGTGGCCGCGGTGCACGAAGTGGTGGGTCTGGCCAGTTATCGCCTGGGCCAATATCGCGATGCCGCGGCGGCGTTGGGGTTGGCTCGCTCGTTGCGCGAGCGCGTGGAGGATCTGCCGGTGTTGGCCGACTGTTATCGCGCGCTGAAGCGATGGGACGCGGTCGACGAGATCTGGGCCATCCTCAAAGAGGCGTCACCGGCGCACGACGTGATGGCCGAGGGTCGCATGGTGGTGGCCGGTTCGCTGGCCGATCGTGGGGACCTGAAGGGTGCACTGCAGTTGATGGCCAAGGCCACCGAGATCCCGCGCCGCGTGCGCGAGCACCACCTCAGCCAGTGGTACGTCATCGCCGATCTGTACGACAAGGCCGGCAACGTGCAAAAGGCCCGCGAGTTCTTCAAGCGCGTGGCGTTGCACGATCCGGACTTCGCCGACGTCACCGATCGCATCAAGTCGCTCTGACCGTCTCCGCTTCGATGACGGCCCGGTACACCCGTGTCGTCACGAAAGGACGACATGAAGAAGTTCGATGCGAACAATCTGGTGCTCGTGCGGGGCGCCCTCAGCAGCGTGCCGGTTCGTCGCACCCTGCCCAACGGATCCGACATCGTGCAGATCGAGGTGACCTCCCGTGACGATGCGGGTACGGCCCGCAGCGTGCCGGTGATCGTGCGCGAACCCCTCGGCAAGGACGACTTCACCGCGTGGGAAGCGGGCACCGAGGTCGTGGTGGTGGGTTCGGTGGTGCGCCGTTTCTTCCGCAGTGGTGGGGGAACGGCCAGT
This sequence comes from Actinomycetota bacterium, assembly GCA_009704425.1. Lineage (GTDB taxonomy): Bacteria > Actinomycetota > Acidimicrobiia > Acidimicrobiales > Ilumatobacteraceae > Casp-actino8. The sequence continues at coordinate 1,575 of WLEG01000094.1, forward strand.
CGCACCGAGGTGGTGGCGGCCCGGGTGGTGCGGGGGTCGCAGGCGGCCCGGGTGGACAAACTGCTGGCCGAGGTGGCGCACGTGCTGGCCGGCTGACGCCGCACTATGAGCGCCGCGTCCGTCGCACCACGGACGTGGTGCGACGGTCCGACGGACGTGGTGCGGGCTCGGCTGGAGTTGGAGAACTAAGGTTCTCACGTCTCGTCCCGGCCCCCGCCCCGACCCGAATGCGAACACCCCATGAACAAGGACCAGCTCGACCGCATGCGCAACGACGAGGGCTTCATCGCCGCCCTCGACCAGAGCGGTGGCAGCACCCCCAAGGCCCTGCGCCTCTACGGCATCGAGGAGTCCAGTTACTCCGGTGACGAGCAGATGTTCGATCTGATCCACCAGATGCGCACCCGCATGATCACCAGTCCGGCGTTCGACGGTGACCGCGTGCTGGCGGCCATCCTGTTCGAGGGCACCATGGACCGCGACATCGAGGGTGTCGGCAGTGCCATCTATCTGTGGAACACCAAGCGCATCGTGCCCATCCTGAAAGTCGACAAGGGTCTGGCCGACGAGAAGGACGGCGTGCAGGTGATGAAGCCCATGCCCGACCTCGACGCACTGCTGGCCAAGGGTCGCGCCAAGGGCATCTTCGGAACCAAGATGCGCTCGGTCATCAAGGAAGCGAACCCGGCCGGCATCACCGCCGTGGTGAAGCAGCAGTTCGAGGTGGGTCGTCAGATTCTGGCCGCCGGATTGGTGCCCATCATCGAACCCGAGGTCGACATCCACAGCCCGAACAAGGCCGATGCCGAAGCGCTGTTGAAGGCGGCCCTGCTCGACGAACTGAATCGTCAGCCGTCGGATCAGCCGGTCATGTTGAAACTGACGCTGCCCGAGACCGACAACTTCTACACCGAGTTGGTGAAGCACCCCAGCGTGTTGCGGGTGGTGGCGTTGTCGGGTGGCTACAGCCGCGAGGAGTCCAACGCGCGACTGTCGCGCAACAAGGGCGTCATCGCCAGCTTCTCGCGCGCGCTCACCGAGGGTCTGTCGGCCCAGCAGAGCGAGGCCGAGTTCAACGCCACGCTCGACGGTGCCATCGCCGGCATCTTCGCGGCGTCGCGCACCTGATCCGAACGTTCAATCGAGCGGGCGGATCACCGGGCCGGTGCGAAGCTTGGGAGTGAAGAACGTCGACTTCGGCGGCATCAGCAGTCCCTCGTCGGCGGTGCGCTGAATCTCGCGCACGGTCACCGGTCGAATCAGCACCCCGGCCGCGGCACCTCCCGACGACACGATGTCGCGCACCAAGCCGACGCCGTGTTGGTAGGTCACCTCGTGGGCCACGTCGGCCAGAGCGTGCTCCAGTCGCGCACCGTCGAGGTCGCGGACTCCGTCGAACCTGTCGGCCTTGGGAACCAGGTACGTGCCGGTGCCGTCGGCGTGGACGAACACCAGCGCGCCACGGTCGCGCATCTCGTGGGTGATGGAGGCCTCCACGGAGCCGGCCGGCGACAGTTCGAAGAAGTCGCCGAGAGCGGTCAGCAACGCGTCGGCGTCGATGCCGGTGTAGAGCCGGTGGATCGCGTCCACGCTCAACTGTTCCTCGATGAGCTCGCCGATGTAGGTCATGGTCAACTCGGCCGAGCCCTTCGTGCCGGTGTCGGTGGCGCGTTGCTCGTCACGGAAAGTGCGGCTGATGGCGTAGCGATGGTGTCCGTCGGCGATCACCACGTCGGCCCCACCCACGGCCGCTGAGATAGCGGCCACGCGCGCCGGATCGTCGACGCGTTCGACGGTGTGCACCACACCCTCGGCCTCGACCACGCCCACCACCTCGCCGGGCTCGGTGAGCAGGTCGGTGAGACCGCGAGCCAGCGAGAGGCCCCACACCGGTGACAGGTTGGTGAGCGTCGCGCGCGTCAGATCCAAGCGGTCCGTCTTGGCCTTGGGTGTGGTGCGCTCGTGGGGCAACACGCCGCCGGCTCCCTCGTCCACCACCTCGAGGGCCCCGATGACCCCGACGGTGGTGCGGGGGCGACCGGACTCGTCCTGGAACGACATGCGGTAGATCGAGAACGACGGACGGGCGTCGCGCACCAGCACGCCGTCGGCCACCCAGCCGCGCAACACGTCGTTGGCGGCGTCGTAACGGCCGGGGCCGTCGGCCTCGCGGGGCACGTCGACGCGCACGATGTTGTGGGGGTGTCGGTTCGCCAGTTCCTCACGGTCGGATTCCGACAGCACGTCGTAGGGCGGTGCCGCCACGGCGTTCAGGTCGGTGGAGGTGTAGCGCAGTGCGGTGAAGGGTTCGAAACGGGGCACCCCTCTAGGTTGTCACCTTGAGTGGCAGAATCACTACCCGATGAAGCCCGTGATCCTGTGCGACCTCGACGGAGTGGTGTGGCTGGCCCATCGCCCCATCCCCGGTTCGAGCGAGGCGGTGGCGCGGTTGCGTCACGGGGGACACCGGGTGCTGTTCGTGACCAACAATTCGTCGGCCACCGTGGCCACCCAGGAACAGGCTCTGGCCGCCGTGGGCATCGACGCCCGGGGCGACGTGGTGACCTCGGCCATGTCGGGGGCGCACGTGCTGGCGCACGGTGAACGCGTGCTGATCTGTGGTGGCCCCGGAATTCACGAGGCGGTGGCAATGGTGGGGGCCGAGGTGGTGTCTCACGACGACGTGGATCGTGGCGCACGGGTGGACACGGTGCTGGTGGGATTCCATCGCGACTTCGACTACGAGATCATGCGCCGCGCGTCGGGGGCGGTTCGCTCCGGGGCACGGTTGGTGGGCACCAACGACGATGCCACCTACCCGACTCCCGACGGCCCCATCCCCGGGGGCGGAAGCATCCTGGCCGCCATCAGCACGGCGGCCGGGCGTTCGCCGGTGGTGACGGGCAAGCCGTATTCGCCCATGGCCGACGTGGTGCGCGCCGTCGAACCCATGGTGGATGCGACCGCGGTCATGGTGGGGGACCGACCGAGCACCGACGGTGCGTTCGCCACCACCTTGGGTTGTCGGTACGCGTTGGTGCGTTCGGGCGTCACCCCCGCGGACCTGAGCGTCGACGACGATCCGGCGTGGTTCGAGGGATCCACCGCATGGTTGGACGTCGCGGATCTGGCAGCCGTGGCCCGTGTCGTTCTGGGCGGGTGAGTCGGTCGACACACCGGAAATTCGGGCCTCGCGACACGGGTAGCGTGACGACATGGCGAAGAACCAGATCTCCAAGAACTCGTTGAAGAAGTTGCTCGACTCGGTGACGCCGATGGCCCCCGATGCGGCCGAGAAGTTCGTGCGCGACCTGTTGAAGGTCGGCGACGAGCGTCGTCGTGACGCCGAGAAGGTCGTGGCCGAGGTGGCCGCCGTGGCCCGTCGTTCGGCCGAACAGTTCTCGGTGAACGTGCAAAAGGAAGTGGCCAAGCAGCTCGGTCGTTTGGTGGTGCGCATCGACCAGGTGGAGAAGCAAGTCGAGACGCTGAACAAGAACCTGGAAGCGACCCGCGCGCTGTTGGTGGCCGCGGCGGCCAAGGGATTGTCGAAGACGTCCGGTTCCGCCCCCGTCGCGTCGACCGCGAAGAAGCCCGCGACCAAGAAGCCGGTGGCGAAGAAGGCCGCGACCAAGAAGCCCGCAACAAAGAAGCCGGTGGCGAAGAAGGCCACAACAAAGAAGCCGGCGGCGAAGAAGGCCGTAACAAAGAAGCCGGCCGCGAAGAAGAGCTCCGCTCCCACGTCCTGAGATCGTTCGTCGTCGTGTCCCGTCGTCAACGACTCGACGCCGATCTCGTACGTCGAGGCCTGGTGGCCAGTCGTCGTGATGCGGTCGAACTGATCGATGCCGGGCGGGTGTTGGTGAACGGTGCGGTCGCCGACAAGGCGGCACGACAGGTCGACCCCGGCGATGCCGTGTTGATCGAGGGGCCGCCGCCACGTTTCGTCAGTCGTGGGGGCGAGAAGTTGGATGCCGCTCTGGCCGAGCGGGCCATCGACGTGACCGGTTTGCGCGTGCTCGACGCGGGCGCGTCCACCGGCGGGTTCACCGACTGTCTGTTGCAGCGGGGTGCGGCGCACGTGGTGGCGCTCGATGTGGGACATGGCCAGTTGCACCCGCGCATCCGGGCCGACGAGCGCGTCACGGTGATCGAACGGTTCAACATCCGCGAGGTGCAGACCGACGTCATCGGCGGCGAGGTGGACATGGTGGTGGCCGACCTCTCGTTCATCTCCCTCACGTTGGTGATACCCGCCATGGTGCGCGTGTGCACGCCCGGGGCCGTGTTGGTGCTCTTGGTGAAGCCCCAGTTCGAGGTGGGCAAGCGTGACGTGTCCAAGGGTCGGGGAGTCATTACCGACCCGGCCCTGCACGACGAGGCGGTGGCCGCCGTGCGTTCCTCCTGCGAGAACGCGGGGTTGGACGTGATCGAGGTGGTTCCGTCCCCGATCACGGGCGCCGAGGGCAATCGCGAATTCCTTTTGCATGCGGTCCTGCCACACCCGCGTGAGAGGATGAACCCGTGAACGTTCTGATCGTCGGCAACTCCGAGCGCACCGACGCTGCCGATGTGGCGTCACGCGCCGCGCGGTGGTTGATCTCGCACGGACATCATCCGGTGGCGGTGGCCGCCGACGCCGCCGTGTTGCGTTCCGACGACATCGAGATCGTCGACTCCGTGGCCGGTGCGGGCGAGTTGGGGTTGGTTGTCAGCGTCGGTGGCGACGGCACCATGTTGCGGGCGGTCACGCTGCTCGATGGCGCACCGGTGCCGGTGCTCGGCGTGAACGTCGGTTTGCTCGGCTACTTGGCCGAGGTCGAGCCGTCCAATCTCGAGACCGCGCTCTCGCGCTTCTTCGCTCACAACGTCGAGATCGAGCGTCGACTGGTGCTCGACGTCGTGGCCCGCACCGCGTCGGGAACCCGTCAGTGGCGTTCGTTGAACGAGGCTTCGCTCGAGAAGCAACACGCCGGTCAGACGGTGCGCCTTCGGCTGCACATCGACGGCGTTCCGTTCACCACCTACCAAGCCGACGGCATCCTGGTGGCCACACCCACCGGCTCCACCGCGTATTCCATGTCGGCGCGCGGGCCGGTCATCTCGCCCGGGCATCAGGCCATTCTCATCACCCCGTTGGCACCGCACATGTTGTTCGACCGCTCCCTCGTGTTGCGGCCCGATGAGGCCGTCGAGGTGGAGGTGGTCGGTCAGCGACCGGTGGGCCTCACCGTCGACGGCCAAGAAGCCGTCGTACTGCAGCCCGGTGACTCGGTGTCGTGTTCGGCCAGCGATCACCCCGCACTGTTCGTGCGACTCGAATCACGTCGATTCCATCAAACGTTGAAGGCCAAGTTCGGCTTGTCGGATCGGTGACGTCGTGTTGACCGAACTTCACATCGAGGACCTCGGCGTCATCGGTCGCTCGGAGGGGTTGTTCGAATGTTGACCGAACTGCATA
>WLEG01000095.1 GCA_009704425.1 Actinomycetota bacterium
TCTTGCGGGCGCGCGACACGGTGAGACGGTCCTCTTCCGAGAGCTCGTCCAGACCGAGAATGGCGATGATGTCCTGCAGTTCCTTGTAGCGCTGCAAGTTCTCCTGCACGCGACGGGCCACGTTGTAGTGACGCTCACCCACGACCTCGGGGGTGAGGATGGTGGAGGTGGACGCCAACGGGTCCACGGCCGGGTAGATACCCAGCGCCGCAACCTGACGCGACAACTCGGTGGTGGCGTCGAGGTGGGTGAACGTGGTGAACGGAGCCGGGTCGGTGTAGTCGTCGGCGGGCACGTACACGGCCTGCAGCGACGTGATCGAACGACCACGGGTGGAGGTGATGCGCTCCTGCAGCTGACCCATCTCGTCGGCCAGGGTGGGCTGGTAACCCACGGCCGAAGGCATGCGGCCGAGCAGAGTCGACACCTCGGAACCGGCCTGCACGAAACGGAAGATGTTGTCGACGAACAACAACACGTCCTGGTTCTGCACATCGCGGAAGTACTCGGCCATGGTGAGCGCCGACAGAGCCACGCGCAGGCGCACGCCCGGCGGTTCGTCCATCTGGCCGAAGACCAGGGCGGCCTTCTCGAACACGCCCGACTCTTCCATTTCCATACGGAGGTCGGTGCCCTCGCGGGTGCGCTCACCCACGCCGGCGAACACCGACACACCACCGTGCTGCGAGGCCACACGGTTGATCATCTCGGTGATGAGAACGGTCTTGCCCACGCCGGCGCCACCGAACAGACCGATCTTTCCACCGGCCAGGTACGGGGTGAGCAGGTCGATGACCTTCACGCCGGTGACGAACATGCGCTTTTGCGGCTCGAGCGACGCGAAGTCGGGAGCCGGGCGGTGGATGTCCCAACGCTCCATGTCGGCGAACTTGGCGTTGTCGTCGTCGAGCACCTCGCCCCACACGTTCCACACGTGACCCAACACGCGGTCGCCCACGGGCACCTGGATGCCGTGGCCGGTGTTGCGCACCGCGGTGCCGCGACGCAGACCGTCGGTGGGCTTCATGCAGACGGCGCGCACGCGGCTGTCACCCAGCTGCTGGGCCACCTCGGCCAGAACCTTCACGTCCTGTCCTTCGATCTGCACGGTGAACTCGAGCGCGCTGTTCAACTCGGGGAGGTGCCCCCGCGGGAACTCGACGTCGATCACGGGGCCGGCGATGCCGACGACCTTGCCGTCCTTCAGTTCATTCTCAGTCATGGTCATGGCTGTCTCTCTCCTGATCAGCGGTCCGAATCGGCAAACGTGCCGAGGTCGATGAGTCGTGTTTCCTTGGTGCCACCCGACAGCGCCTCGGCGCCGCCGACGATCTCCATGATCTCGGTGGTGATCGCGTCCTGACGGGCGCGGTTCATGATGCGCGAGAGGCTCTTGATGAGCTCCTCGGCGTTGTCGGTGGCGCTCTTCATGGCGCGCTGGCGGAACGCGTGCTCGCTGGCGGCCGCGTTCAGCAGCGCCGCGTACACGCGGGCCTCGATGTAGCGAGGGATGAGCGTTTCCAGAATGGCGGTGGGGTTCGGCTCGAACTCGTAGTCGGCGCTCAAACCGTCGGTGCCGGGCTTGCCGTCACCGCCGCTGATGACCTCGCGCTCGAGCGGCACCAGCGGACGCAACACCACTTCTTGCGAACCGGCCGAGATGAAGCGGGTGTACACCAGCACCACCTTGTCGACGGCGCCGCTGGCGTACAGCGACACCACGTGCTCGCCGATCTCCTTGGCGTTGGCGTAGGTGGGCTGATCCGAGAAACCGTTGAACGCCTGATCCAGCTTGTAACCGCGGAAGCGGAAGTAGCTCTCGCTCTTGCGACCCACCGGCACGATCACGTAATCGCGGCCGGCGGTGACGTCGGCCTTGATCTCGCCCTCGGTGGCGCGCAACACACCCGCGTTGTAACCACCGCACAGACCACGGTCGGCGCTGATGGGCACGTAGCACACCGTCTGGATGTTCTCGCGCGTCGCCAACAGCGGACTGTCGGTGGAACCACCGGCCGCCGCCAGGTCGCGGACCACCTCGGTGATCTGCTCGCTGTAGGGCACGGCGGCCTGAACGCGCTGCTGGGCCTTGACGATGCGCGACGCAGCGATGAGTTCCATCGCGCGCGTGATCTTCTTGGTCGCCTGGACGCTACGAATGCGTCCGCGCAGAATTCGTTCCTGTCCGCCGGCCATGGATTACTCCGTCACCAACGTCTTGGTCGACTGGGCTTCGCCCACCTGCTCGGCATCGCTGGCGGCCTCGTTCGCCTTGCGGGCGGCGGCGTTGGCCGCGACGAAACCGTCCTTGAACGCCTGCACGATTCCGCCCAGGTCGTCGCCGACCTTCTTGGTGCGCAGATCGGCCAGCACCGAACCATGGCGCGAACGCATGTGGTCCAGCAGTTCGGTCTCGAAGCGACGCACGTCGGAGACGGCGATGTCGTCGAGGTAACCCTTGGTGCCGGCGAAGATGGAAACCACTTGCTCTTCCACGGGCATCGGGCTGTTCAGCGGCTGCTTCAGCAGTTCCACCAAGCGGTAACCGCGCTCCAGCTGCGCCTTGGAGATGGCGTCCAGTTCGGAACCGAACGTGGCGAAGGCCTCCAACTCACGGAACTGCGCCAGGTCCAACTTCAGCGTTCCGGCCACACCCTTCATGGACGGCACCTGAGCCGCACCACCCACGCGCGACACCGAGATGCCCACGTCGACGGCGGGACGCACGCCCGACTTGAAGAGGTTGTCCTGCAGGTACACCTGACCGTCGGTGATGGAGATCACGTTGGTGGGGATGTACGCCGACACGTCGCCGGCCTTGGTCTCGATGACGGGCAGAGCGGTCAGCGATCCGGCGCCGTTGGCGTCGGACAACTTGGCGGCGCGCTCGAGAAGACGGCTGTGCAAGTAGAACACGTCACCGGGGTACGCCTCGCGGCCCGGAGGACGACGCAGCAACAGCGACATCTGGCGGTAGGCCTCGGCCTGCTTCGACAAGTCGTCGTACACCACGAGAGCGTGCTGGCTGTTCTCCATCCAGTGCTGACCCATGGCGCAACCGGCGTAGGGGGCGAGGTACTTGAACGGTGCCGAGTCCGAGGCGGGCGCCACCACGACGACCGTGTACTCGAGCGCTCCGGCCTGACGCAGAACCTCCACGGTCTGGGCAACGGTGGAACCCTTCTGACCGATGGCCACGTAGATGCACTTCACACCCTGACCCTTCTGGTTCAGGATGGTGTCGATGGCGACGGTGGTCTTGCCGGTCTTGCGGTCACCGATGATGAGCTCGCGCTGACCACGACCGATGGGGGTCATGGCGTCGATGGCCTTGATGCCGGTCTGCATGGGCTCGTGCACGGGCTTGCGACCCATGATGCCGGGGGCCTGGATCTCCATACGACGGGCCTGCACGCCCACCAGAGGACCCTTGCCGTCGATGGGCTCGCCGAGCGCGTTCACCACGCGACCCAACACGCCCTCGCCGACGGGGACCGAGAGAATCTGGCCGGTGGCCTTGACGGTCTGGCCCTCTTCGATGCGATCGGAGTCACCCAGCACCACGGCGCCGATGGCCTCTTCTTCGAGGTTCAACGCCAAACCCTTGGTGCCGTCCTCGAACTCGAGCAACTCGTTCACGGCACAGTCGGGCAAGCCCGAGATGCGCGCGATTCCGTCGCCGACCTCTGTGACGCGACCCACGGTGCGGGCCTCGAGCGAAGGCGTGAAGCCCTCGAGGTTCTTCTTGATGGCCGATGCGATGTCGGCTGCTGAGAGTGTGAGCTCTGCCATGTGATTCTCTTTCCGTGACCTTTAGAGACGGCTCTTGACGTTGTCGAGCCGTGTACGCACGCTGCCGTCGATCACCGTGTCGCCCACGGTGGCCACCAAGCCACCGAGAACGCTCGGGTCGACGACGACCTTCAGATTGATCTGCTTGCCGGTGACGCTGGTGAGCGTCGCGGCCAGACGGGACTGCTGCTCGGCGGTGAGGGGCACCGCGGAACGAACCTCGGCCACCTCGAGATGCTTCGAGCTGGAGGCACGACGCACCAACTTGTCGACGATCGCCGGCAGGTCGCGTCCGCGACCCGAACCGATGACCAACGACACCAACTGAACGGTGGTGTTGGCGGCCGTGGCGCCGATGAGATCCTCGACGATGGCCTGACGGCGCGCCGCCGGGATCTGGTCGTCGGTGAGCTTCGAGCGCAACGCGTCGCTGCTCTCGAACGCCCGGGCCAACTGGTACAGCTCGGCCTCGACGGTGTCGATGTTGCCTTCGGCACGGGCGATCTCGAACAGAGCGCGCGCGTAGCCTTCGATGCGGTTGTCGCTCATCGTGAAGCACCCACCTTTGCGATGAAGTTCTCGACCAGCGCCTGCTGCGTCGAGTCGTCGAGCACCGAGGCGATCACGCGATCGGTGGCGACGCCGGCCAGACGACCGATCTCGTTGCGCAACTCGTCCGAGCCGCGCGATGCGGCGGCGGCGATGTCGGCATCGGCCTTGGCTTCCAGTTCGGCGATCTCGGCGGTGAGACGCGCGCGACCATCGGCGAGGAGAGCGTCGGCTTGCGCCTTCGCGTCGGCCAGGAGACGGGCCTTCTCGCTCTCGATGTCACCCAGCGCCTGACGGATCTGGGTGGCGTCGGCCTGAGCCTTGGACAGATCGTTCGCGGACGCGTCGAGTTCCTTCTGGATGCGCTCGGTGCGGGCACCCAACGCCTTCTTGAACGCCGGCACCGCGAACTTCCACAACGCCGCGAAGATGATGAGCGACGCGATACCGCCGTAGATGATCTCGGCGGGCTCGGGGAAGAGCCAGTGACGGGACTGCGCCGGGTCGACGGCGAGCAATGAGATGTGGTTCATCAGCGGGCTCCTGCACTCATCACGTCGGCGACGGCACGCGACACCGCGGCGGAGTCGGGGCGCTTTCCGGTGGCCGCTTCCACGGCACTGGTGACGACATCCGACACGGCGCTCTCGATCTGTCCGCGAACCGCGGCCTTGGCCGCCTCGGCGTCACGCTGAGCCGCTTCGCGCTTGGCGTTGATGCGGGTGTTCGCCTCGGCGATCTTGGCGTTGCGCTCGGACTCCAGAGTGACGCGAGCGGCGTCGACGACCTTGGCCGCTTCGACCTTGGCCGCCGCCACCGCGGCTTCGTACTGAGCAACCTCGCTACGCGCGCCGCTGCGAGCCGCATCGGCGTTCTCGTGACCCTCGCGGATCGAGTTGTAGCGGGCATCCATGCCCTTGCGCAGGCGCGGATACAGGAAGTAGCGCATGAGGATGGCGAACACCAGGAAGGCGCCGCCGCTCCACGCAAGTTCCTTCATCTCGGGCAGGATCGGGCTCGGGCCCGGTCCACACTCGGACTGCTCAATCTTGGTGCCAGCGGGAACTGGGTTTTCCGGTTCGAACAGACACTCGGAGGGGTCGATCAAATGCTCTTCTCCGCCAGCGGAGACGAACGAAACCCTCACAGCGCCACTCGGTTGGATGACGACGGCTGTCAGCACGTCAACTCCTTGTGGGTAGTTGGATGGCAATGAATGTCGGATCAGAGACCGATGAGGATGAACACCACGAAGCCGATGAGGGCGAGCGCTTCGGTGAAGGCGATACCCAGGAACATCGTGGTGCGAACCATGCCGGCAGCCTCGGGCTGACGAGCCATGGCCTCGACGGACTTGCCGACGAGGAATCCGATGCCGATGGCCGAGCCGAACGCGGCCAAGCCGTAGGCGAAACCAGAGGTGCTGGCGGCCTCGGCGGCCTTCAGTGCATCACCTTCGGCCGGGTCGAACGCCGCAACCAGTGCTGACAATGCTTCCATTTTCTTTGTCTCCTATGTGCTGTTGATGTAGAGAAGGGTGAATACGAACTTTGGTGATCAGTGCTCGGGGTGCGCGGCGCTGCCGATGTACACCGAGGCGAGGATCGTGAAGATGTAGGCCTGCAGGAAGGCCACCATCACTTCGAAGGCCGTGAGGCCCACGAGCATTGCCAACGGCAGGATGCCGACCGGGATGAGACCCGGGTTGCCTTCGGCCTGGAAGAGCGCCTTCGACAGGACGGCGAAGGTCACCAGCAGCATGTGGCCGGCGAGCATGTTGGCGAACAGTCGCACCGTCAGCGAGAACGGACGCACGAAGAACGTGGAGATCAGTTCGATCGGGGTGACGAGAACGTAGAGGGCCTTGGGCACCCCGGGCGGGAAGAGCGAGCTCTTCAGGTAACCGAGACCACCCTGATGCTTGATGCCGGTGCCGATGAAGACCACCCACACCACGAGCGACAAGAACAACGGCAACGCCATGCGCGCGGTGGCGGGCATCTGCAGCAGCGGGATGACGCCGGGGACGTTGCACAAGTAGATGAAGACGAAGAGGCTGAGAAGGAACGGGGTCCAACCCAGACCGTCGCGGCCCATCGTCTGCATGATGATGCCGTTCTCGATGAACTCGACGATGGACTCGGCGAGGTTGCGAATGCCCTTGGGGGCCTTCATCGGATCCTTGTTGCCCGCGAGCAAGAAGATGAGCGAACCGATGAGAGCGGCCGCGACGACGATGAGGGCGATCTTGTTGAAGCCCGGGAAAAGATCCTTCCAACGAAGTACTTCGTTGATCGGCGGGAACTCGAGTGCGATCACGTTCTGTCGGTCCTTTGTGCAGGCGTGGGTGGGCAGGCTGAAGTGTTGACGGGGGCTTTACTTACGGCGGGGTTTCAACCCCGGATATGCGAGCGATGCGGCTACGAAGCGCATCTCCCACACGAGGAGTCCTAGATGAGTCACAATAATGGTCAATCCGAGGGCCGTGAGTGAAATCCAGGAGGCATCTCGGACGAGAACCAGCGCCAGGTAGATCAGACCGAGGCGCCCGATGTAGCCGAAAAGCACCGCGCCCATCATGAGGCCCAGGCTGATTCGTGCGGTGACGGCCACCAATCCGGCGGCGCACAGGAAGTTCACCAACACCAAGGCCA
>WLEG01000096.1 GCA_009704425.1 Actinomycetota bacterium
GTGGACGGCCAAATGGCGCGGTGACGCGTGGGATCGAATTGGCCGGTCACCACGCGGGGCGCCAGACACGAGTACGCGGCCAGCACCTTGTGCGCCGTGATCATCGGGAATCGATCACCGAACACCACGATGATCGGATTGGGGACGCCCGTCAGTTCGGGGGGCAGCACCACGTGGTCGGGAACGGACGTGCGACGACCCTGGAGATCGTTGTACCAATGGACGCGCCACAGATTGCGCGCGTCGGGTCCTTGCGGATCGGCGTCACCGACGAGCGACGGATCCACCGTGGACGGGTCGGCCAGTTGGGCGAAGGTGGGCAACACGATGCCCTGCTCGCGGAATCGCTTCACGCTGTTGGCCAGTGCGGCGGAGTCCACCACCCGGTCGGCCAACCCGAATTGGTTCTCGAGGGCGGCTTGGGTGGCGGGAGATGAGGATCGGTCGACGACGGTCACCTTTACAGTTTGTCAAAGGACGACCCGAAAGCCGTGCTGGATCCGACATTTACCAAGTGACGACTTGCGATATTCGGTTAGCCTGCCGTCGTGACCATGGCCAGCGGCGGAACGAAACAGCGCGTCGTCGAACATCTGCAGACGGTCGCCTCGGCCACCGCCCCCGACCTGGCGCGCCTCATGGGCGTCAGCGACGCCGCCATGCGCCAGCATCTCGAACAGCTGGAGTCCGACGGCGTGGTGCGCCGCGTCACCGGCGACGACGCCCACGACGCGCCGGTCGACACGCGCCTGCGGGGCCGACCGGCCACACGCTGGAGCCTGGACCGTCGGGACTCCCGCTCGGCCATCGACGGCTTCCCCGCCGCGTTCCCCGATCGACACGACGATCTGGCCGTCGATCTACTGACCGCGATCCGCTCCGCCTTGGGCGACGAAGCCCTCGGACGCGTGTTGGCGCGACGTGGTGAACAGCAGTCCGAGTCATATCGCGGTGCTCTGGGCGACGGCTCGTTGGCCGAGCGCGCCACGCGACTGGCACACCTGCGTGATCTCGAGGGCTACCGCGCCGAGGCGACCGTGGCCGACGACGGATCCATCACGCTCACCGAACACCACTGCCCCATCGCCGATGCCGCCCGGTCGTGCGGGGCGGTGTGCGACTCCGAGTTGGTGGTGTTCCGCGCGACCCTGGGTGCGGACGTGACCGTCGAACGCACCCGACACGCCATGTCCGGAGACAGTCGATGCAGTTATCGCATCGCCGCCGTCACATGAACGGGCGAGGCGGGAATCAGCCTTCGACGATCTCGGAGATCTGCATCACCGGAACGATGTTGGTGTAATTCGGCACGTCGGCCTGCACCTCGGCGGTGAGCGGCGAACCCATGGCGGCACCCATGGCCTCGAGCGAGTCGAACGTGAAGTGCACCGCGGCGACGTACGGTCCGTTCACGCCCTTGTCGATCACTGTCGACGCGGGACTCCAGGCCTTGGCGGCCAACGGAACGTGCGTGTTGCGGTAGTAGTCGTGGTCGAAGGTGGAGCCCTCCGAGGACGGGTAGTAGACGCTCACTTTGATCATGGGCAGACCGTAGCCTGTGGCACGCACGACACGCGCGGGCGTGGCGAAACTGGCAGACGCGCAGGATTTAGGTTCCTGTTCCGCAAGGAGTGTGGGTTCAAGTCCCTCCGCCCGCACTAAACAAGGGGAATGGCCCCGTACTCGGATTTGCCCACTCCCGCGCTGGTGCTCAGCCTCGAGGTTCTGGAGCGCAACCTCGCCACCATGGCGACGGCCCGACCCGGAGCGGCGTTGCGGCCACACGTCAAGGCGCACAAGTGCACCGGAATCGCCCGGCATCAGGTGCGGGCCGGGCATCGTTCCTTCACCTGTGCCACACCGCTCGAGGTGGTCGGCATGGCCCGAGCCGGCGTCGGTGACGATCTGCTGCTGGCCAACGAGAGCGTGGACCCGCGGAGACTGGCCGCGATGGCGGCGGCCGAACGCGAGACCGGGGTCATGGTGACCGTCGCGGTGGACTCGAACACCACCGTCGACATGGCGGCGGCGGCCGGATTGCGCCACGTGCTGATCGACGTGAACGTGGGCTTGCCCCGGTGCGGATGCGCGCCCGACGACGCCCGCTCACTCGCCGAGCGAGCGGTGGCGGCCGGGCTGATCGTGCGCGGCGTGATGGGCTACGAGGGTCACCTGATGACCGTGCCCGAAGCCGACAAGCCGGGCAAGGTCGAAGCGTGCATGTCCCTTCTGGTGGATGCGTTCGACTCGCTCGTCGACGTCGCCGGCGAGGAGTGCCGGATCATTTCGGCCGGAGGTACGGGCACTTATCACGTGTTCGGAGGCGACGATCCGGTGATGAGTCGCATCAACGAGGTGCAAGCCGGCAGTTACGCCTTGATGGACTCCAGTTACGGCGCGCAACCCCTGCCGTTCGAACAGGCCCTGTACGTCGTGGGCACGGTGATCTCCACCACTGCGGGCGAGCGGTCGTCGTGGGCCGTCATCGACGTCGGCCTGAAGTCGTTGGGAATGGACCACGGCAATCCGCACATCGATGGAGCTTCCGTCTGGTTCTGCAGCGACGAACACACCACGTTCTCCATGAACGACGGATCGTTGCCCACGATCGGCGACCGGGTGTCGGTGCGACCCGCGCACATCGACCCCACCATCGCGATGCACACCGACATTCACGTGGTTCCCCGTTGGGGCGAAAACGTGACCGAGGTGTGGCCGGTCGACCTACGTCATTGGTGACCGGTCAATCTCGCATCGCCTCGGCCAACGCCACGAAAGCGCGCGCCCGGTGCGACATCGAGTTCTTCTCGTCGTCGCTCATTTCCGCGAAGGTGCGTCCGTCTCCGTCGTCGGGGACGAACAACGGATCGAATCCGAAGCCGCGTTCGCCACGTTCCCCGGTGGCGATGGTTCCCGTGCACTCCCCCTCCACGATCAGCTCCGTGCCATCGGGGTAGGCCACCAGGACGACGGTGGCGAATCGGGCGCGTCGACCACGGTCGTCGTCGACGTTCGCGAGCGCCCGTAGCAACTTCGCGCGATTCGCTCCATAGGAGTCGGTCGCGTGCGACGGCTGATCCGCCGCGTAACGAGCGGTGCGAACACCCAACTCTCCGGGCAAAGCCTCCACGAACAACCCGGTGTCGTCGGCCACCGCGGCCATCGAGGTGGCGTCGCGAACGGCCTCGGCCTTCAGCCGGGCGTTGCCCACCAACGTGTCGGCGGTTTCGTCGACGTCGGGCACGTGGGCGGGTCGCGGTCGCAGGTCGACGAGGCCGACGAGAATCTGTTCGATCTCACGCACCTTGTCGGGGTTCGCCGAGGCGCACACCAGCACCGGCTGGTCGCCCGACGCCGACGCCGTCACGGTCGACGCGGGGGTTCGCTGGCGATCAACCGGGACTGAAGATCGAAGATCTGGGCGAGACCGTTTTCGGCCAGACCCAACAACGAATCCAACTCCCCGCGGGTGAACGCCATGCCCTCGGCGGTGCCCTGCACCTCGACGAAACGAGCGACACCGGTCGAGGTGTCGCGCAGCATCACGACGTTCATGTCGACCTCGGCACCGCTGTCCTCGACGTAGGGAAGGTCGATGACGGGCGTGCCCCCGACGATGCCCACGCTGATGGCGGCGCACAAGGAGGTGAGCGGGTGAACCGGAATGGTGCCCGCCTGCACCAGTCGGGAGAGGGCGTCGTGGAGTGCGAGGTAACCACCACAGATGGACGCCGTGCGCGTGCCACCGTCGGCCTGCAACACGTCACAGTCCACGACGACCTGTCGCTCCCCCAACAGGCGCATGTCGCAGGCGGCGCGCAGACTGCGACCGATGAGACGCTGAATCTCGACGGTCCGGCCGCTCTGCTTGCCCTTGGCCGCCTCACGGTCGACGCGTTCGGGCGACGAGCCGGGCAACATGGAGTACTCGGCGGTCACCCAACCCTTGCCGCTGTTCTTCATCCAACGGGGCACGTCCTCGTCGATGCTCGCCGTGCAGAGCACCCGGGTGCGGCCGAACGACACCAACACACTGCCGGCGGCCATCTCGGTGAAGTCGCGTTCGAACGTCAGGGGTCGGAGCTCATCGTGGTGGCGTCCGTCCGAGCGGTGTCCGGTGTTACTCATGTCGTCTCCGTTGGTTGTGGTGTTGTCGGGCGTGTTCGGGATGGATCGTTCGCGTTCAGCGTGGGGTCCAGGTTTCGGCATCGGCCAACTCGGGCCCCAACAGCTTCTGACCGAGAGTCTGGAACCACGACACGTCGCCACTGGACATGAACCGATGACGGGGCTGGTGATCGTCGGATCGCAACAAGCCCATGTCGCCCAGTTGCTCACGCAAAGCGAAAGCGGTCTCGTCGGCCGACGACACGAGGATGACGTCGCTTCCGAGAACCTCGGTGATGACCCGGGCGAGATAGGGGTAGTGGGTGCAACCCAGCAACAGCGCGTCCACCTTGGCGTCACGGATGGGCGCCAACAAACGCTCGGCGAGAAGGACGACCTCGGGCCCCGACGTGCGACCACGTTCCACGAACTCCACGAAGCCCGGACAGGCCGCGCTGGTGAGGCGGATGGTGGCGCCGATACCGGCGCGGGCCACCGCGCGGTCGTACGCACCCGACCCGATGGTGCCGATGGTGCCGATGACACCGATGTCGCCCGAACGGGTGGAGTGCACCAACGCGCGTGCGCCCGGTTCGATGACACCGAGAATGGGCACGCTCAAACCCTCGGCCGCGAATTCGGCCTCCAGTTCGTGCACCGGCAACGCGGCCGCCGCGGTGTTGCAGGCCACCACGATGGCCTTGGCTCCGAAGTCCCGCACCAGACTCCACGCCAGTTCACGGGCGTACGCGCGCACGTCGTGGGGGTCCTTGTCGCCGTAGGGGTAGCGGCCCGTGTCCCCGATGTAGATGACGTCCTCGTGCGGGAGGAGGTCGATGACCGCGCGAGCCACGGTGAGTCCGCCGAAGCCGGAATCGAACAGACCGATCGGTCCGGTGTTGTCGGCGACGAAACTCACGTCGCAGAGGTTACGAGATATCCGGTGATCGTGCCTCCTCTCGCGTTCGACGCGACGAATCCCCCGCCGTCGACGGTCGGCGTTTAGATTTGCGACATGTCCGCACAACGCATTCGTCACATCGTGCTCTTCAACTGGAAATCCGACACCCCCGCCGGCCACGCCGAGCGCACCACGGTCGCGTTGGCCGAACTCCGACCAAAGATCCCCCAGATCCGCTCGTACCACTACGGCGCGAACCTCGGAGTCAATCCGGGCACCTACGACTTCGCCGTGACGGCCGAGTTCGACAGCGTCGAGGACTACCTCGTCTACCGCGATCACCCCGATCACAAGGCCTTCATCGAGGAGTACACGGCGCCCTACATCGACACTCGCGCATCGATTCAATTCCCGGTCCCCAGCGGATCCTGAGTCGACGTGCTCGTCGCCACCGCCCTGGCGTTGGGCGCCGCCGTGCTGCATGCCGGCTGGAACCTGCGCGTCAAGCAGTCCGGCGATCGATGGTTGGCGTTGTGGGGATTGTTCGTCGCCGGCGGTTTGATCGGTTTGCCGTACACGGTGGTGGCCACCGTCTCGGGTGACCTCGGCTGGAGCGCGTGGGGTTGGGCCGTCGCCAGTGGCGCGGTGCACGCGTTCTACATCGGCCGTCTGGCGCGCACCTACGACATCGCCGACTTCAGCGTGACGTATCCCATCGCGCGCGGTGCCGGCGCGTTGTTCGCCGCCATCGGTGGTGTGCTGTTTCTCTCGGACGATCTGTCCGCGGTTTCGATGATCGGGATCCTGATCGTGGTGAGCGGCTTGGTTCTGTTGGCCGGGCACGTGGAATGGGGCCACGTGTGGCCGGCACTGGTGGTGGGCCTGTTGATCGGCGCGTACACGGTGATCGACAGCCAGGGATCGCGATCGACCGTGGGCAGCGCCTACGCCATGGCCATCTTCGTCACCGGCGGCGTCGGCACCACGATTCAGGGTGTGTACCGCCGTCGTTGGGACGAGATGCGGGCGAGCGTTCCCTCCATGTGGCGGCAGTACCTGGCGACCGGCCTGGCGTCGCTGGTCACGTATTGGATGGTGCTGCTGGCGGTGCGGCGCGCCCCGGTGGGCTACGTCACCGCCCTGCGGGAGTCGAGCGTGGTGTTCGCCACGTTCATCGGTTGGAAGGTGCTGAAGGAGAGCAGTGGCATGCGTCGCGTCGTGGCGTCGTCGACCATGGTGGTCGGCCTGGTGACACTGGTGGTGGGACGCTGACGTTCGCGCCGATCACTCGTAGTGCTCGTCCAACTCCGTCACGCCGCGGAACACCGGACCACGACCGTTGAGGCCGTCGTCCAACCACTCGCGAAGCACCTTGGTGGCCAACACGTCGTCCTCGTTGTAGCGCAGCAACTTCTCGCTCATCTCGCGACGCTGCGACTCGTCGGTCGTGGTGACCACGATCTCGTACCAGAGAATGGAGTTGTCACCACCGGCATCCTCGTCGCGCCACGAGAATCCGGCCAGCGGGGCCACCTTCTTCAATCCCAGCGAGTCGGTGGGCCAGATGAGGGAGTCCACGTTCTTCTTCAGGTCCACCCACGCGTCCGTGGTGCAGAAGGCGTCGATGGCCTCGTGACTCGGCATGCCCGGGAAGTCTGGCCAGCGGGCGGCGATCTCGTGCATGCGCGTGTTCTCGGCATCGGTGTAGCAATAGAAGCGAACCGTGGACCCGAGGCGACCGCACTCGTCGATCACGGCGTGCATCCAGTTCCAGAACGCCACGAACGCCTCCGCCTCGTCGGGGAAGCCGCCGGCCAACGTGTGGAAGGGTCGATACCCGGCCCGCATGGTCGCCGGGGTCGGCGCGCCAGTGCGCACGGTCGCATGGGTGCCCCACAGGTACACGACATCGGAGTTCTCCATGTCGACGTCGATCTCGATGTCGGCCCGCGGGACGTCGGGAACAACCTCGGCGCGCGGA
>WLEG01000097.1 GCA_009704425.1 Actinomycetota bacterium
CCCTTGCGCCACGGACGTCCGAAGGTGTCCGAGATGATCACACCGACGCTGACGCCGAGTCGGGCCTTCACGATGTCGCGAATGCGACGGGCCGATCGGTCGCTGTCGAGTGGCAGAAGCGCGGCCCAACCTCGTTCGACGTTCGACAGGTCGATGCCACTGTTCGCGCAGACGAATCCGTGCTTGGTCTCGGTGATGATCAGATCGCCACGTCGGCGCACCACGCGCACGGCCTCCTCCTCCACGAGCGCCTTGTGCGACAGCGGATCGTCGGCGTCGATGGCGACCATGCGGCCCTCGGCCTTGGACACCACCTTTTGCGTGACGACCAGCACGTCGTCGTCCATCAGCGGGCCGTTGGGTTCATGGCGGCACGCGTCCGCGATGATCTCGCCGAGTTGATCGTCGGGGCGGATCTCGCCGATGCCGACGACTCCCCATGCACTGAGGCGCATGGGGACGGAGGCTGATGCGTTCTCATCGGTCATGTCGGGCTCCTTCGCGGGCGGCGGTCAACGTGGTGGTGGCGAGAGACGCGGCGATCTCGGGGGTTCTCATGATTGTGTCGGCGACCACGCATCGGACTCCGATGGCTTCGATCGCGTCGCGGTGTTCGGCGTCCCGCTCGTCGATCACGAGAGTGCCACAGATCGGCGCGTAGAGGCGCGCCACGCCCAGAACCGAGGCTTCGAAACCGAGTTCGGAGAGCATGCGGTCGGCCGGACCCTTCAAGGCCGAGCCGGCGACGATCGGCGAGATGGCCACCACCCGATCGCGGTGCGCGGACAGGGTGGCGTCGACACCGTGGAGGGCCCGGATCGGGCCGATCGACACCAGGGGATTCGACGGTGCGATGACGACGGCCTCCGACGCGCCGATCGCGTCGATGAAGGTGGGTCGCGCGTTGTCGGCGCCGTCGAAACGGATTCCGGTCACCGGCACCGAATGTCGGCGTTTCACGAAGTACTCCTGGAAGCCCACCGTCGTGACGTCGCCGTCCTCGAGGATGTCGACCATGGTTCGAACGCGATCGTCGGTCATCGGCACGATGCGCAGGCCCAGTCCCCAGGCGCGGGCGATCTCGTCGGTGACCTCGCTGAGCGTCGCGCCCTCCGACAGACGGGCGGTTCGATAGAAGTGCGTGGCGAGATCACGATCGCCCAGGTTGAACCACTCGGGTGCGGCGGTCGACCCGGCGGGGCGCACACCGACGTATCGCGTCAGGTTGGCCATGGCGGTCCACGTTTCGTCGGCCAATCCCCAGCCACGCTCCGGGTCGATCGCTCCGGCGACCGTGTAGGTGACCGTGTCGATGTCGGGGGAGATGGACAGTCCGTGCAACACGGTGTCGTCGCCGGTGTTGACCACCGCGGTGATCTCCGCGGGATCGACCGCCAGAACGAGCCCTCGCAGGAATCGAGCGGCACCGACGCCGCCGGCCAGGACTGTGATCACGACGTCATTCTTGCCGGTTCACGCGCCGTCGGCGAGATTCCGGTAGAGCTGTTCCAGTTCGCCCGCGGTGCGGGACCAGTCGAAGGCGTCGCGTCGACGGCGACCGTTGTCGATCAATCGACGTCGCTCGTCGTCGTCGGTGAGGGCCGTGACGAGGGACTCGATCCACGGGGCCCGATCGTTCGTCGGACACAGGAACGCCGCGTCACCGGCCACTTCCGGGATGGAGCCGGCGTCGGACGCCACGACCGGGGTGTCGGTCGACATGGCCTCCAGTACCGGGAATCCGAAACCCTCGTCGAGCGAGGGATACGCGACGACACGCGCCCGGTGATACAGACGACCCACGGTCGCATCGTCCACCCGTCCGAGAAGGTGCACACGTCCGCGAACCCCGGCGCTCGCGTTCTCCACCGCCGACCGCACGGCCACGGCATCGTCCCCGTCGCCGCCGGCGATCACCAGTCGGGCATCGGGAACCGTGCCGATCACGTCGTCCATCAGCGACACGAGAAAGGGCAGGTTCTTACGTCGTTCGAGCGTTCCGATGGACAGGATCACCGGTCCGTCGTCGGGAAGCCCGTCGATGGGTCCGGGGCGCGCGTCGACGAGCGCGGGCGCTCCGAGATGAACCACCGTGACAGAAGCGTCGGGGAAGTGCTCGCGCAATCGGTCGGCGGTGGCGTGCGACGAGGCGTGAACGTGGGCGCCGGTGTCGATGGCCCGCCGCAGCGCGTTCATCATCAGACCGATGTCGCGATGAACCGTGTCGGGATGTTCGAGGGCCCAGCAGTCGTACACCGTGACGAGTCGGGGATGCCGTGACGGAGGAACGACGTAGTTGGTCCCGTGCACCAACGCGACGTCGCCGAGGTGTCGATCCGGCCGGGGGTGGTCGACGCGTCCCCAGCACCGCAACGCCAGTGCGGCCGGATAGGGAAGGCGAACCGTGCCCGGACGAAGGTCGGCGCGGAAACTCAGGACGTAGGGAACGATGTCGACGGTGGCATGGGCGGCCATCGCCTCGACGGCACGTCCGACGCCGGTGATGGGCCCGTGCAGGGGTCCGGTATCGAAGGCCACGCGCATCATCAGGGGCGAGGCTAGGTCTCGCACCGTATGATGCGGGGGCTACTGGTCCGAACGGACCGAGTTCGAGGAGATCCCATGCCCCGCGCGTTCATCACTGGAGTCACCGGCCAGGACGGCCAGCATCTGGCGGAATTCCTGCACGGCAAGGGGTATCAGGTGTTCGGCATGGTCAAGGGCCAGAACAATCCCAAGGCCGACCTGTTGCGCGATCAGTTCCCGTACGTGGAGATCGTGCCCGGCGATCTGGCCGACCTCCCGTCGTTGGTGAAGGCCATGGAAGTGGCCCAGCCCGACGAGGTGTACAACCTGGCCGCCATCTCGTTCGTGGCCCTGTCGTGGAACCAGGCCGAACTGACGGCCAACCTCACCGGCACCGGTGTCCTCCGCATGCTCGAGGCCGTTCGCATGGTGGGTGGGGCCACGGACAACAAGATCCGCTTCTATCAGGCGTCGTCGTCGGAGATGTTCGGCAAGGTGCGCGAGACCCCCCAGACCGAGAAGACCCCGTTCCACCCCCGCTCGCCCTACGGATGCGCGAAAGTCTTCGGTCACGACATCACCGTCAACTACCGCGAGAGTTACGGCCTGTGGGCGTGCTCGGGAATCCTCTTCAATCACGAGGGGCCGCGTCGAGGCGTCGAGTTCGTCACCCGCAAGGTGACCAACGCGGCCGCGCGCATCAAGCTCGGTCTGCAGGACGAACTGGTCATGGGCAACCTGGACGCCAAGCGCGATTGGGGCTACGCCGGCGACTACGTGAAGGCGATGTGGCTCATGCTCCAACAGGAGGAGCCCGACGACTACGTCATCGCCACCGGTGAGACCCACACCATCGAGGAGTTGGTGGAGCGCGCGTTCGCCGAGGTGGGCATCGACGACTGGCAGAAGTACGTTCGGCAGGATCCCAAGTTCTTCCGACCGGCCGAGGTGGACCTGTTGATCGGTGACGCCACCAAGGCCCGCACCAAGTTGGGTTGGAAGCCCGAGGTCGATTTCCCGTCGTTGGTGAAGATGATGGTGAAGAACGACCTGGCGATCGAAGCCGCGCGGGCCGGACTTCCGATCCCGTCCTGACGGCGGTTCGCCCCGGTCAGGCCTCGAGGGGTCGGTCCGACAAAGCCTCCAGAACGGAGCCCTCGTCGATGGTGGCGCCGCGGGCCAGCAACTGGCGCAAGGACCACACGAAGATCGCCAATGCCGTCATCGAACTGGCGACCAGCCCGATTTCGACGCGCAGATACAGGTCGTCGGCCGAGATCCACGTGGCGATCAGGAAGGTGATCATCCCGGCGAGCCAGCCCAAAGCCACGCGCGCGTGTCCGTGCAGTGCGATCACCGCTTGGGCGGTCGCCAGAGCGACCATGTAGATCGCGCTGCCGACGGCCAACAAGGTGAGCGTGCGTCGATCGAGTCCGCCGTCGTAGAGAAGGTCGAGAATCTGTGGGCCCACGGCGAACGAGCCTGCGACACCGATGGCACCGACTCCGAGGACCACGATCATCAGGCGACGAAATCCGCCGCGGAACTCCGTGAGATCACCGGCCGCGGCCAGTCGTGCCAAGCGCGGCAACAGTGCGGCCTGCACCGCCTGAAAGAGAAACAGCGGGATTCGCGCCAACAGGACGCCGTTGCCGAAGCGGGTGACTTCGTCGCGCTGGGAACCGTTGGCGAGAACGTCGACCGCGATGGGTCCGGCGTTCACGAGACCGGCGCCCATGATCGACCCGATGAGCAACCATCCCAGGTTCGAGGTGACCTCGCTCCATTCCGCGGGCGGGCCGTCGTCGGTGCGCAGTTGCCCACGGGCTCCGACGATGAGCACGCCGGTCAAGGGGGCCAAGGCGACGAGCATCGCGTACGCACCCACGTCGTGCACGTCGAGTTGCCACAGGACGATGCATCCGACGATGCGCACGAATCCGTCGGCGCCCATCACCATTCCGTAGGCCGCGAACCGACCCTCGCCCGAGCAGATCCCGCGCGACAGGTGGGCCGGGGCGTACGCGACGAAGGCCACGATGAGCGCCACGGTCACGAGGCCGTAGCCCTCGAAGAACTCGCGCGTGGCCAACGGCCCGAGGGTCGCGACCGCCGCGGACACGATCACCGTGATCGCGATGCCGAGGGGGACGATGCGGTGCACCACCGGGGTGCCGCCCAACGACAACGCCCGGCGGTGAGCCAGGGCGCGACCCATCTCCTGCTCGAGCGGCAAGAAGAAACCCGGCGCCAGAGCGAAGGTGGCGAACCACAACGCGACGATGGGCTTGAAGTCGTCCTTGCCCAAGGCCTCCTGACCCACCTTGAAGAACGCGTAGCTGGAGATGCCGGCGACGAGCAGTCCGATGCCCACCGCGATGGTTCCCTCCGGAAGGGGCACGCGGGACGCGACGTCGGTCGTCGCGGCGGGGGACTCGGGTTCACCACTCAAGAATCCCAACCCTAGCGATGGCGGTCGGGTCGCGGGGATGATGAATGCCCAGCACAGGGGACTGTCGACGGGTTTCGGCGCGGACCGACGGAGAGGCCCGTCACGTCGGGTGAACCCGACGACTCGGGGTCGACGGGTAGCCTTCGACCCACCTTGGAGAACGAGTTGGAGCCTCATCCCTCCGACGACATCCGTCAGGACGCCGTCGCCACCGCCCCTGCCGCTCCCGGCGTGGTGGCGGCCCTCGTCGTCCATTCGCCCACCGACCAGCTGGGTGACACCTTGGATTCCCTGTCCGCCCAGGACTACCCGAACCTCCAGGTGCTGGTTCTGCTGACCGGCTCGGACGCTCACGAGCTGGCGATGGTCACCGAGATGGTCGACGCCCGGTCCCTGGCCGCCCACGTGCGCCACGTCGGAGCGAACCCGGGATTCGCCACGGTGGCCAATTCGGTGTCGCGCCTGGTGCAGGGGGACAGCGGGTTCTTCCTCTTCCTGCACGACGACGTGGCCCTCGACCCCGATGCGGTTCGTCTGATGGTGGAGGAGTTGTATCGCTCCAACGCCGGGTTGGTCGGCCCCAAGATCGTGGAGTGGGACGATCCTCGTCGTCTGCACATGGTCGGATTCGACGCCGACCGATTCGGCGAACTCGACGGTGCGATCGAAGAACACGAGGTGGACCAGGAGCAACACGACGCGGTTCGCGACGTGTTCGTCCTCCCCACGGCGTGCCTGCTCGTGCGGGCGGACCTTTTCCGGGAGATGGGTGGCTTCGAGGAGTCGATCCCATTCCACGGCGAGGACCTCGATCTGTGCTGGCGCGCCCACCTGATGGGGGCCCGGGTGGTGGTCGCTCCGGTGGCGCGAGTGCGCCATCGGGGGAACCTGCGCCAGCGTCGCGACGATCTGTCTCACGTGAAGATGGCCGCGAGACATCGGTTGTCCACGGTCGCGTCGCTCACGGGCGTCGCGCGCTCGTTCACCACCATTCCGTTGTTGATCCTGGTCACGCTCGTCGAGGCGATCGTCTCGCTCGTCACCGGCCACGTTCGGCGGGCGCTCTTCGAGGTCGGGGCACTCGTGACGGCTCCCCGCGACACGATGTCGATTCTGCGTCGTCGTCGTCGCGTGGCCGCGTTGCGCCGGATTCCCGATCGTGAGGTCGCCGATCTGCAGGTGCGTGGAAGCGTTCGTTGGCGCCGACTGGTGCGAGGTCGTCACGTCGCGGGTGTCTCACCGGGCGACCGCGGCGTTTCGGGGGACGACACGGTGTCGCGTGACCCCGTCACCATCGTGGTCTGGTTCGTTCTGTGGGGACTGTTGCTCGCCGGTGCGCGTGAACTGATCGCCGGTGGAATCGGTTCCGTGGGCGACCTGTTGCCCTGGGCGGAGTCGCCGCGCGATGTCGCTCACTCCTATCTGTCCGGCTGGTGGGGCAAGGATTTGGGTGCCACCACCGCTCAGCCGACGGGCAACATCCTGATGTTCCTCGCCGGCGTCCTCACCCTCGGTCATCCGGCGTTGGCGCAGACGATCGCGGTCGTGGGGCTCGTCGCGGCGGGCTGGCTCGGCGCATCACGTCTGTGTGCGGTGGCATCGGCTCCCCGTGCCCGTCTCATCGGCACCATCGCCTACGCGGCCATCCCGCTTCCGTACGCCGCCGTGGCGGCCGGGCGGCTGCAGGCCCTGATCGCCTATGCGGTGTTGCCGTGGGCGCTGCATCTGATGCGACTCTTCGGAGGATTGGGTCTTCCCCGGGGCGTCGAGGAGTCCAGTCGCACCGTGGGGGACGTCATCGATCACCCCGACACCACCACGCGAGTCCGCATCGTGTCGTCGTTCGCGTTGCTCATGGGAGTCACCGCGGCCTTCGCGCCGTCGGTGATGTTGGTCGTGTTGGTGTGTGCCGTGCTGTGGGTCGTGGCGGCTCTGCTCTCGGGCGGATCGTTGCGGGCGGCCGGATTGGGAATCGCGGCGGTTCTGGTGTCGATGGTCGC
>WLEG01000098.1 GCA_009704425.1 Actinomycetota bacterium
CGTCGCCGTCGAAGTCTGATCCCGCTCGTCACTGATGCTTCCCATCGCCGTCGACGCCATGGGCGGCGACCGCGCCCCCGATGAGATCATCGCCGGAGCGCTCGAGGCCGCGCGTTCGGGTCTTCCCGTGGTTCTCGTCGGTCCGCAAGGTTTGTCGGGTACCGGTGACCTTCCTCTGATCGTCGCCTCCGAGGTCATCGAGATGGACGAGGACCCGGCGAACGGCGTGCGTCGCAAGAAGGACTCCACCCTGGTGCGCGCCGCCGAGGCGGTGCGCGACGGCAAGGCGTCGGCCATGATCTCGGCCGGCAACACCGGAGCCACGATGGCGTCGGCATTGCTGAAGATGGGCCGCATCACGGGCGTCAAGCGACCGGCCATCGCCACTCCCATTCCGGTTCCGGGCGGTCGACCCACCGTTCTGCTCGACGCGGGGGCCAACGCCGAGGTGCACGCCGAATGGCTCGTGCAGTTCGCCGTGATGGGGTCGGTCTACTCGCACCATCGTTACGGCGTGGCCGAGCCGCGGGTGGGATTGCTCTCCATCGGTGAGGAGCCCGGAAAGGGCGACACCCTGCGCAAGGAGGCCTACGACTTGCTCGCCCAGGCGACCGGGATCAACTTCATCGGCAACGTCGAGGGTCGTGACGTCATGACCGACGACGTCGACGTGGTGGTCACCGACGGGTTCACGGGCAACGTGGTGTTGAAGACACTCGAAGGCGGCATGAAGACGTTGGTGAAGGCCCTCATCGCGGCCTTCGGGTCCAAGGACGAGTACAAACCCCACGCCGAGGCGCTCTTCCCGGCGTTGTTGCCGCTGTACGACAGCGTGGATCCGGACTCCACGGGAGGCGCGGTCCTGCTCGGCGTCGACGGCGTGTGCGTCATTTCGCATGGGTCGTCCTCGGCGCGGGCCATGGTGAACGGCATCAAGGTGGCCGCCGACATGGTCGAGTGCGACATGGTCGGCCACATCCGCCGTGCCATCAATCCGTGACTTGTAATCCGTGACGGGCAACACCCGACGGGTCGCCCCGACGTGGACCCCGTCGTTCGTTAGGATCGTCCTCGTCCCGATCAACGGAGGAAGTCGTGCCCGCTGAAACCCATGTCGTCAAGAGCCCGCTCGATCGTGACGCGATCTTCGCCATCGTGCGCGACCAGTTGGTCGACATCCTCGAGATCGACCCCGAGAGCATCTCCGAAGGGCAGTCGTTCAAGGACGACCTGAACGCGGACTCGCTCGCACTGGTCGAATTGGTCGACGCGTTGGAGGAAGAGCTCAGCGAGCGCACCGTCGGATTCCGTATCGAGGACGAGGACCTGGCCGATCTCAAGACCGTTCGCGACGCCGTCGATTTCGTGCTGGCGCACGTGCAAAAGCACTCGGCCTGAGTCGAGGCCCCCATGGCCGGGATGTTGTCACGGATCAAGAACCGTGCGCGTCTCGCCTCGCGCCGTGGTCGGCGCGGTCGCCATCGTCCCGCTCTCGGATTCGACGAGTGGACGATGAAGGTGGCGTCCCACCGGTTCTCGAATCGGGAGTTGGGTCGGCAGTCCATGAGCCACCGTTCGTGGTGCGGTGAGAACGGCGGTCGTCCCTCGAACGAGAGGCTCGAATTCCTCGGTGACGCGATCCTTCAATGGGTCGTGACCGACATGATCTACGTCGAGTTCCCCGATCGCGACGAGGGCTCACTCACCGACGTCCGCAAGAGTCTGGTCAACGCGGAAATGCTGGCCGAGATCGCCCGTGAGATCGACCTCGGTTCGCAGTTGTTGTTGGGTGCGGGTGAGGACGACGCCGGGGGTCGATCCAAGACGTCGATCCTGGCCGATGCGTTGGAGGCGTTCATCGGTGCGCTGTATCTGGATGGTGGCCCACAGAAGGCGCAACCCTTCGTGCGATCCATCATGTCGGGTCGACTGGGTGGTTCGTTCGAGCGTCTCGAGGACTTCGACGCCCGGAGCCACCTCATCCGGGTGTGCGTCCGCGAGTGGGGTCGGCCGCCATTGGTCGAGATCACGTCGCAGGGCGCGGCCCACGAGCCCACCTTCACCGCCGTCGTGATCATCAACGGTGAGGAGATGGGGCGCGCGGACGGACGCTCGAAGAAGATCGCCGCCCAAGCCGCGTCGGTGGGTGCTCTCGCGGTTCTCGGAGCTCGCGGCGTCGACACCGGTCGTGCCTGAACTCCCCGAGGTCGAAACCGTCCGTCGAGGGCTGGAGGAACGATTCGTCGGGCGCCGCATCGAGCACGTCGAGGTGGGTCGCGAGCGCTCCGTTCGACGCACCAGTCGCGAGGAGGTGATCGCCCGACTCACGGGAACCACGCCGACCGCGGCTCGCCGACGCGGCAAGTACCTGATCGTCGACCTGGATTCGGGCGACCAGATGATGATCCATCTGCGCATGAGCGGTCAGGTCCTGATCGATTCCGTGACGACGAGGCGACCGGCGCACACGCACGTGGTTCTGACGTTGACGGGTCGTCCCGCCGAGGAGTTGCGCTTCGTGGATCCACGCACGTTCGGAGAGGTGGTGGTGTACGACCCCGACGTCGCCGACTCGGTGGTGCCGGAATTGGCCCGGCTCGGACCCGACCCCATCGCCGAGGGTCTCGATCCGGCCCAACTTCGTCGGTCGCTGTCGTCCACCGCCCGTGCGGTGAAGGCGGCCCTTCTCGATCAGGCTCTCGTCGCGGGCATCGGGAACATTTACGGTGACGAGATTCTCCATCGCGCGCGGATCCATCCCAAGCGGCCCGCGAGGAACGTGTCTCCGAAACAGATTCGTCGGCTGCACGCGTGCATTCACGAGGTGTTGAACGAGGCGATCGCCGCGGGCGGGTCGACGCTCGACGACGCCCAGTACGTGGACCTCATGGGGGAGGCCGGCTCGTTCCAGGATCGGCACCGGGTCTACGGGCGTGCGGGTGAAAGGTGTCTGTCGTGCGGTCGGGGACACGTGGTGTCCGCCGTCATCGGGGGGCGAACGACCAGTTGGTGCGGGGTCTGTCAACGTTGAGGCCCGACGCTCGGTCACCCCGGGGGAGGAGGGGCCGGGCGACCCCCGTGAACTAGGGTCGGGACGTCGTGTTTCTCAAGTCTCTCACCCTCAAAGGCTTCAAGTCCTTCGCCGACAACACCGTGATGCACCTCGAGCCCGGGGTGACCGTGGTGGTCGGCCCGAACGGATCGGGCAAGTCCAACGTCGTCGACGCCATCGCGTGGGTGCTCGGTGCCCAGGCTCCCAGCGCCGTGCGCTCGCAGAAGATGGACGACGTGATCTTCGCCGGCACCGCCAAGCGCCCGGCGCTCGGCCGTGCCGAGGTGACGCTCACCCTCGACAACTCCATGGGTCTGTTGCCCGTCGACGTGTCCGAGGTCAGCGTCAGCCGCGTGCTCTATCGAACCGGCGAGAGCGAATACAGCATCAACGGCGTCCCCTGTCGTCTGCTGGACGTGCAGGAACTCCTGTCCGACGCCGGCGTGGGCCGTCAGCAACACGTCATCGTCAGTCAGGGTCAGATCGACGCGGTTCTGAACGCCCGTCCCGAGGATCGTCGCTCGATCATCGAGGAAGCCGCCGGAGTCCTGAAGTTCCGCAAGCGCAAGGAGAAGTCCGAACGTCGGCTGGAAGCCACCGAAGGATCGCTCCTTCGCGTGCAGGACCTGTTGCGCGAGGTCCGTCGTCAACTGCGTCCGCTCGAGCGTCAGGCCGAGGCCGCCCGCCGTCACGGTGATCTGGTCGCCGAACTCAACGCGTTGCGACTCTTCCTGAGCGGTCGCGAGATCGCCGGCTTCCGACGTCGCCTCGAGACGCTGTCGGGCGATCGTGCCGAGGCCGGCCGCAAGGAGGAAGAACTCCGGCGACTGCTGGCCGAATTGGACACCAACGTCATGGCGGCCGAGGCCGAGTTGTCGGCTCGCGGTGAGAGTGGTTTGGGCGACGAGTTGGTGCGCGTCGAGCAGTTGCGCGAACGGGCCCGCGGAATCTCCATGTTGTTGGTCGAGCGGCGTCGCTCCTACGAGCGCGACCGCGGCCAGATGATGGACTCCGGAGTGATCGCCAATCTCGAGGCGGACGCCTCGGCACTGCGGGGCGAACTCGAGGAAGTGGCCACGGCCATCGGCCGACTGGAGCCCGAGAATCAGGAACTGGCCCACGACGAAGCGGCCTTCGAAGGCGAGCGTTCGGCCGCGGCCACGTTGTTCGATCACATCGCTTCCACCTCGTCGGCCGCCACGGCCGCCGCCGAGGTTCGCGGAGAACTGCGCACCCTGCGCGCCTCGGTCGAGGCCGCCGACTCCGAACACCGTCGCTTGGTGACGCGCATCTCCAATCTCGACGAGCGCCAGGCCCGTTTGGTCTCCGAGATCGACCGTCTGCGCGGCGAGTGCGAGAAGTCCCAGGCGATCGAACTCCCTCTCGTCAACGAGGTCACCGAGGCCGAGTCGCGTCGACTGGCCGCCGAAGCGGCGCTCGAAGCGGCCGTCGCCTCGCGCAACGCCGTCGCCGCCGAGTTGGCGCGTTGGCAGGCTCGTTCGGAGGCCTTGCAGTTGGCCCTCGACAGTGCGCGCGCACGCGCCGGTGCCGAGAAGTTGAAGGACGTGTCCGGCGTGGTGGGCACCCTGCTCGACCTCGTCGTGATCGAGGACGGCTGGGAGGCCTCGGTCGAGGCGGCCCTGGGCGAGGCGTTGTTGTCGGTGGTCGTCGAGAACACCGAATCGGCTCGCCGCGCGTTGTCCCATCTGCGCACGTCGTCGGCCTCCGGCGCGGTGTTGGCGCTCGGGTCGCGCACCGGAGTGACGGTGGCCAGCGTGGTGCCCTCGGGCGCCCAACGCGTGCGCGATCACGTGCGATCGTCGCGTTCCGACGTGGAGGCGTTGCTCGATTTGTTGCTCGCGAACTCGATTCGGGTGAACGACTGGACCGCGGCGGTCGACGCCGTGATGGCCGATCCGCGCTTGGTCGCCGTGACCACCGAGGGCGATCGCTTCACCACCACCGGATGGCGCATCGGTGTCGCCGGAGGGGGCGCCACGGCGGCCGCGCTCGAGGACGCTCTGCGCAACGCGGAGCAGTCCAAGATCGATCTGGCGTCCCGCGAGGACGCGGTGCGCATCGCCACCTCCGAGAGTCAGTCCGCGCGTCAACGCGAGCACGACGTGCAGAAGCGCCTCGACGCGAACGACGCCGCCTTCACGGCCGCGTCCGAGGCTCTCGCGCGCACGCAGAGTGAGCGGCGCGAGTGCGCCACGGAGTCGGAGGGTCTGCAACCGACGCTCGGCGAGATCGACGATCGCCTGGTTCGACTGCGGTCCCGCGTCGCCGAACTCGAGCACCTCGTTCCGTCGTTGGAGCAAGAGGAGCAGGCCGAGGCCGAGGCCGCCAAGGCCCGTGGCGAGGCCCGCGCCACCATGGAGGCCAAGGCCGCGTTGTTGGCCGGGCGCCGTCGTGATCTCGAGGTGCGCTCGGCGGGGTTGTTGGAGCGCAAGCAGTTCATCGAATCCCGTTTGGCCGACGCCGAACGCCGCTTGGAGGCCGACGCGGTCGCCCGCGCCGAGGCCGCCGGTCGTCGCGAGAAGATCGAACGAATCCTGGGTGCCTCCGAGCGCCTCGCCGTCATCGTCGACGCTCATCGCGTGGCCATCGAGGCGCGACTGGCCGAGCTTCACGAGATGCGCCGTCGTCAGAGCGACGAGGTCCGCGCTCTCGCCACCCGTCTCGACGAGATGCGTCGCTCGCGCAGCGGAGCCGAACGCGAGTTGGAAGAGGTCCGCGAGCGTTCGCGTCGCACCGAGGTGGAAGAGGCCGAGGTCAAGATGCGCCTCGAAGCCACCGTCGAAACGTTGCGTCGCGATCTCGACGTCGAGCCGGAGGTTGCCGAGGCCGCCGAGTTGCCCGAGTTGCCCGAAGGCGTGAGTGCGCCGGCGCGGGCGCGCGACCTCGAGCGCGAGTTGCGACTGATGGGTCCCATCAACCCGCTGGCGCTCGAGGAGTTCAACGAGTTGCAGGAGCGTCATCGCTTCCTCGAGGAGCAACTGGAGGACGTGCGCAAGACCCGTCGCGAGTTGATGCAGGTGATCACCGCGATCGACACCGAGATCCAGACCGTGTTCGCCTCGGCCTTCGCCGATGTCAGTCGCAACTTCAACGAGCTGTTCGGTGGTCTCTTCCCCGGTGGAACCGGACGACTGGTGCTCACCAATCCCGACGACCTGTTGAACACCGGTATCGAGGTGGAAGCCAAGCCGGGCGGAAAGAACGTCAAGAAGTTGAGTCTGCTGTCGGGTGGTGAGCGGAGCCTGACGGCGTTGGCCTTCCTGTTCGCCGTGTTCCGCAGTCGTCCGTCGCCGTTCTACGTGATGGACGAGGTGGAGGCGGCGCTCGACGACGTGAACCTGCACCGCTTCTTGAACCTCATCAACGAGTTCCGTCGCGAGGCCCAGTTGCTGATCGTCAGCCACCAGAAGCGAACGATGGAGGCCGGCGACAGTTTGCTCGGCGTGAGCATGCAGCCGGGCGGTTCGTCGAAGGTGGTCACCGAGAAGTCGGCCGACTCCACGGCATCCTGAGGACGTCATGAACGCTCAGAACATCCTGCTGATCCTGTTGGGGGTCGCCCTGGTCTTCGGACTGGGGGTGGTGGTTCTCAACCGTCGCTCGGGTTCCCGCGCGGCGACGCCCCCCACCGCACCTCGACCGGTCGTCGAGACCAGAACCACGACACCGGTTCCGCCCACGCGCGAGCAAACCTCCGCGGCGGCCGTCACGATCGAGCCGGAGCCGGAGCCGGAGCCGGAGCCTGAACCAGAACCCGCTTCACGACCGTCCATTCGTGAACGCATGGCCCGCACCGCCACGGCCATGGCCGGAGTCTTCGGCGGAGTGCGCGCTCGTGGGGGCATCACCGCCGAGACGTGGGACGACCTCGAGGAAGCCCTGTTGAA
>WLEG01000099.1 GCA_009704425.1 Actinomycetota bacterium
CGACATCGGCTTGGGTGAGACCCGCCCATACTCGGAGATCCTTGAGCAACTTGCTCGCTTCCACGAGCTTGTTTTACTGGCCTAATGAGCGTTTTCGCTCAGTTGTCCGCCGACGGCTGATCATCCGTTTCGGGTCGCCGGCACCCACCCAAGTGACTCCCCACGTCCGATGGACCCACGTCGCCGTCGCCGAACCACGAAGATTCCGACCACCAGCATCCACAGTTCCGTCAACTGCAGCGGAGTGACATCGGTGCCCGTCACGGGAAGTCGCGCCGTCGACGAGTAGGTGCCTCGAGTCGACCCGTCGACGAGCGGGGCCGGGCGAAGATTCCGCCTCCTTCATCGGGCGTTTCGGCTCCCGAAGCTTCCTGGATGCCACGACCCAACCCTCGTGACGATTCACCGACGCTCGGTGTTCCATCGATTCCCGAACTCCCACGTCCGTTCGGCCCCGACTACCCCACGGGTTCGACGTGTTCCGTGACCAGACCACCGGTCTAATCTCTTGGAATGGTGCAACGTACCTCTCGAATCTGGCTGTTGGTCTCTCTCGCCATTGTCGCCACCGTCGCCGCCGGCGTTGCCCCGGCTCTGGCCGGTCGCAACGAGTCGTCTGGCGCTGGTACGGAGGCATCTCGGTTCGGTTTGCTGGACGCCGGCGAGTACTACACCTGCGCGGTGAACAACGGAGACATCCTGTGTTGGGGCCGTCCCTCGTTCGACTGGATGTACGCGGTCCCGACGGTGGTGACCGTCGGCGGCAATCCGTTCCGCCCGGGCACGATCCGAGATCTGTCCGTCGGCGGCTACATGTACCAGGGCACCGCCTGCGCGATCGTGGACGGAACCTCCGTCGGCGAGGTGTGGTGCTGGGGTTCCAATCTGTACGGACAGTTCGCGAACGGCACGAACGACGCAAACACGAACGAATACAACACGCCGGTCAGAGCCTTCGGCAATCTCACTGGCGCGACCCGGGTGACCGTGGGAGGCAACCACGTCTGCGTGTTGACGTCTTCGAACGGAGTGAAGTGTGCTGGGGACGATTCCTCCGGCGAACTCGGCGACTCCACGAACATCGCATACAACACTGCGGCGGACGTCACCGATGGCATGGCGCCACTGACCAACGTGATTTCGATATCGGCCGGCGGAAGCACGACGTGCGCAGTGCTCAATGACGGCTCCACATGGTGTTGGGGCGACTCCGGTATGTATCAATCCGGACGCATCACGACGTCGAACAGCAACGTCGCCCAGCAGGTGTACG
This sequence comes from Actinomycetota bacterium, assembly GCA_009704425.1. GTDB lineage: Bacteria > Actinomycetota > Acidimicrobiia > Acidimicrobiales > Ilumatobacteraceae > Casp-actino8. Next base: position 1,274 of record WLEG01000099.1, read on the forward strand.
ACAATGGTGGATCGACCTCGGTCGTCGTGTCGGGGCCGAGCGTGTGCACCCTGGGTTCCTACGGAGCAAACTGCTGGGGCGAGAACACCCGACCATCCTTCGCCAGCTCGGACACTCCCCGCCTCGGAGTCGGCGAGACCGGCTCGACCGTCGTGGTGTCGTCGCCCGTGACCGCGATCAACTTCATTCCCACCGCACTCATCACCACCGTCACCCACTCGTGCGCTCTGCACAGCAACGGGGAAGTCTGGTGTTGGGGCGACAATGCTCAGGGTTACCTCGGGAACGGGACCACCACCGACAGCGTGAACGCCGTCAAGGTCAACCTGCCCGGACCAGTCGACGTCATCACCGGAGGAATCGCCTACACGTGTGCTGTCGACCGCGTCGGACAGATGTGGTGCTGGGGAACGGGCGATCTCGGCGCCCTCGGCAACAATTCCTTCGCCTTCAGATCCACCCCTGCTCTGGTGAGTACCCGCTCGCTCGACTGGACGTATATGAGTACCGCTCCCACCTCGACGACATCGACGACCAGTACCACAACCACGACGACGACCAGCACCACGACGACTACCAGCACCACAACCACCACAACGCTGGCGCCCACAACCACCAGCACCAGCACAACGACATCGACGACGACTACCACCACAACAACGACGACCACCACAACGCTGGCCCCCACAACCACCAGCACGACGACCACACTTGTGCCCACCACGACCACCACCACGCTGGCGCCGGTGACCACACTTCCCGGTCCATCGACGAGTGCTGCTCCCACGTCGTCGATCGCGCCGTCCAATCCGCCCACGAGTCAGCAGATCGCGTCGCTTCCAACCAGCTCGATCACCCAGACGCTCGTCGCCTCCGGCACCCGACTCATCATGAGTCATCAGGGTTTCACCCCCGGAGAAACGGTCGACGCCGGAACTGTCGATGACTCTCGAGTACTGGCCTCCAGTGTCGCCGACGGCTCGGGACGTGCGGTCGCTGAAATTGTGTTGAACGCACCACGTGGATCGACCGTCGACATGTTCATGATCGGGCGAAGCAGCGGCCATGGTGCCCGCCAGAGAGTCAGTGTCGTCGACACGCTCGTCGATACGGGCAGTAACAGTTCACCCGCGGTGAACGTCGCTCTCGCCTTGCTGGTTCTCGGTACGGTGCTGGTCGCCCGAGGTCGACGACCGCTGTGTTGATGCGCATCTAAGGCCCGTTCAATGTCTCGACGACCCTCGTCGGGATCTCGCACCCGACGGCACCAGACGAACGACTAGCGCAGAATCGTGCGGCGACGCACGAGCGCGCTCACCAGGATGCCGGTCACGAGCACCCACACGGCCAGGGTCAGCGGAGTGCTCGACTCCGAACCCGACACCGGCAACGTCGCTGGCCGCGTCACGTCGACGGTGAGCACCGACGTGTACTCCACCCCCCGACGGGTGGTCACCGCGAAGCCCACCCGAGCCTGGCCCGAGAAGGTGCTGCGCGCGACGAAGGACACCGTGCCGCTTTGCGTGTCGGTCGACCACACGCCGGCGGAGGTCTCGAGACGGGACACTCGGGTGTTGGCCGCCGAACTCTGCGCGGTGCGCACGTCCTGGGACGACACCGAATCGATCGCGAAGACGCCCATCGTGGGACGATCCCATTCGTCACCCGCCGGCGGTGCTTCAGCGAGCGGCGACAACGTGGTCGAGCGTCCGGAGGGGATGGTCGGTGCCGCGGGCGGGGTCAACACCCGCGGAGCGGGGGGAAGTTGAGGAGCGGGCGGAGTCGGGTTCGCCGTCCACTGTGCCCACAGCGCCACGTTGTCGGGCGGCATGGTGAACGATGCCGACGTCGAATAGTTGGTGCCCGTTCCACCAATGGTGGTGTTCCATCCGGCGAACGTGAATCCTGATCGCGTTGGCACCACCGACGACACCGTCACCGACGAATCCGTGGTCGCATTCTGCTGACTTGGTCCACCACTACCGCCGTTGGCGTCGTACGTCACGGTGAACGTCTGTGCGGACCACTGTGCATAGAGCGTGGTGTCGTTCGGGGGCATGCTGAAGCTGGCACCGGATGCCGCCGCGATTCCCTGACCGTTCGCCTGCGTGTTCCATCCCGTGAAGGTGTACCCGACCCGAGTCGGCGTCGAGGCGGCCGCTTGAACCGACGAGGACGTGGACGCGAGTGCACCGATGGGCGGGTTGGTGGTTCCGCCATTCAGGTCGTAGGACAACACATAGGTTCGGGGTTGCCACTGGGCCCACAACACCATGTTGTTGGGCGGCATGACCAATGACGAGCCGGCTTGGTATCCCGTCCCCGTTCCGGCCTGCAACGTGTTCCAGCCCACGAAATCGAAGCCGACGCGCGTGGGCACGCTCACCGGAAGGGTGACCGACGAATCCGTCGCACCAGACACGACCGTTGGAGTATCCGCTCCTCCGTTGGCATCGAACGACACGTTGAACGATTGAGCGGTCCATTGCGCGTAGAGGTCGATGTTGGAATCGGACATCACCAAACTGCCGCCGGGAGAGCGTGTCGCACCCTGACCGCTCGCCTGTGTGTTCCATGCGCTGAACGTGTAGCCGGCACGCGTAGCGGGGGTCGCCGAAACGGACGTCGTCGAACCGTACGTCACCGACTGCGCGGCCGGCGCCGACGCGCCGCCGTTGGCGAAATAAGTGATCGAATAGGTCTTGGCCGACCACTGCGCGAACAACGTGACCGCGCTCGCCGGCATGGACAACGTGTTACCGGCCACGTACGAGACACCACTGCCGTTGGCCGCGGTGTTCCAACCCGTGAACGTGTGACCGGTCCGCGTGGGAACGGTCGACGAAACGGCCACGGAGGCTCCGAATTGCGTGGAGCCACCCGATGGTGCACCGGCGCCGAGGTTCGCGTCGTACGAGAGAACGTACGACAACACCGACCACTGGGCGAACAGAGTGGTGTTGTTCGGAGGCATGGAGAAGTTGTCGACGGCCGAACCAGTGGCCGGGTTGGTGTAGGTGGAGCCGGTTCCGTTCTGTGTGGTCGTCCAATGCCGGAACTCGTGTCCCACACGAGTGGGCTCCTGGGACGACACCAACACGAATGAATCGGTGGCCAGCACCTGCTCGGCGGGAGCATCCTCGCCACCGTTGGCGTTGTAGACGACGCGATACAGATCGGCCACCCACTGGGCGTAGAGCGTCACGTTCACCGCGGGCATCGTGAGATTGCCAGCGGAAGTGTGCGCCATTCCGGACCCGTCGGACGACGTGTTCCACCCGTTGAACCAGTAGCCGGCGCGAGTGGGAACGGTCGCCGACAACGTGACCGTGTCGAGGTAGGTGTGGCTCGAAGACGACGGGGCACCCGTTCCATTGTTCGCCTCGTAGGACACCGAATAGTTGATCGCCTGCCACTGCGCGTACAAGACGAACGCCACGGTGGGCATGACGAACGTCGAGCCGGACGTTCGCGACGTACCGCTTCCGTCGGCGGCGGTGTTCCAACCCGCGAACGTGTATCCGGTTCGCGTGGGCGTCGCCGACGAGATCGTCACCGACGAGTCGACGAGACCGGACTGACCCGTGGGGATTCCGGTTCCACCGTTGCCGTTGTACGAGATCGACAACGTCTGCGCGTTCCACTGCGCGAACAGCGTGACATTGGATGCCGGCATGACGAAGGTTCCGCCCGACGTGCGCGGCGTTCCGAATCCGCCCATCTGGGTGTTCCAACCGGCGAAGTCGTAACCGGCGCGGGTGGGGATGGTCGCCGACACTGTCACCGATGAGTCGGTGGTGGCCGTCTGAGCCGTCGGCGCGGCACTGTCACCACCATTGGTGTTGTAGGCGAGGTTGTAGGTGATGGCCTGCCATTGTGCGTACAGGGTCACGTTCGCGGCCGGCATCAGGAACGTGCCACCGGCGGCATAAGTGGTACCACTGCCATCGGCGATGGTGTTCCAGCCGTTGAACTGATAGCCGGCCCGCGTCGGAGCCGACACGGATGCGGTCGCGGTGGCGTTGAACGCGACGCTCTGTCCCGAGGGAGCATTCGAACCCAGGTTCGCGTCGTAGGTCAGGTTGTAGGAGTTCACTTCCCATTGCGCGAATAGGGTCACCTGTGAGCCGGGCATGGTGAAGGTCGACACGGTGGAGCCCAACGCGGGATTGCGATAGGTCGTTCCGTTGCCATTGGCATTGTCGGTCCACCACAGGAACGTATGACCGGTACGTGTCGGTCGCGTGGTGGACACGGTGACCGTGGAACCGAAGTCGTTGTTGGTGGGCGGCGGCGGCGTGATGCCGCCGTTCGCGTTGTACACCACGCCGAAACTGGCCGGGGTCCACTGAGCGTGCAGAGTGACGCTGTTGTTCGGCATCACGTAGGCACCGCCGGCGGCGTAGGAAACCCCGGTACCAGCCGCCGCGGTGTTCCAGCCCGAGAAGACGTAGTTGGTTCGCGAAGGCGCGACCGACGGAAGGGTGATGCTCTGCTGATAGGTGCGGCCCGTGATGTTGGCCGGCAAGCCGGTCGCCGCATTGGCCACGTCGTCATTGGCCGCGAACGTGACCGTGTACTGATTCGCGGTCCATTGCGCGAACAGCGTGGTGTTGGCGGCCGGGATCGTGTACGACCCAAGGGCCGCGACGGTGCCTCCGGTGCCATCGGCCGCGGTGTTCCAACCGTTGAACGTGAAGCCGGTTCGTGTCGACGAGGTGCTGGCCGCGGTGATCGAAGTGTCGAAGTCGCCCGACTGAGCGACGGGAGCGGTGCCGGAACCACCATTGAGGTTGTAGGACACGTTGTACGTATTGACGGTCCATTGTGCGTACAGGACCGTGTTGGACGCGGGAATGGTGAGATTGGCACCTGCCGAATACGACGTGCCGGACCCGTTGGCGGCCGTGTTCCAACCCGCGAACGTGTGACCCGTCCGCGTGGGTGCCGCGCCGACGGTCACCGAACCCGCGTACGCCGCACTTTGCGTGGACGGCACCGTGATGACGGCCGAAATCACGTTGTCGTCGTAGCTGACGGTGTAGTTGTTCACCGTCCACTTCGCGAAGAGAGCCACGTTGGCCGCACCCATGGTGAACGTGGCCGACGGGGCGTACGAAGAACCGGTTCCATCCGCATTGGTGGTCCAAGATGCGAACGTGTGACCCGTCCGCGACGGATTCGACGCCGCTGCCGCGACCGTGGCCGTGACACCGAATTGCACCGTCGATGCGGTCGGCGCACCGCTGCCCCCGTTGGCGTTGTACGAGACCATGTAGCTGTTCACCGTCCACTGCGCGAAAAGCGTTGGTGATGTCGCGGTCACGGTGTAACTCGCACCCGCCGACAGAGCAGTTCCCGTCCCGTTGGCCGCCGTGTTCCAACCGGCGAACGTGTGACCCGTCCGGGTGGGCGCCGCACCAACCGTCACCGACGAATTGAAAGCAGCCGTCTGCACCGCCGGCACCGCGATCGTCTCACCGGC